>CAZTGY010000033.1:0-5443 GCA_964613445.1 uncultured Chromatiaceae bacterium
CGCGGTCCGACGGCGGCGGGTCGTCGGCGAGAAAATCGTCGGCCACGACCTCGCAGCCCACGACCCTGCCGGCAAGCCCGGCCGTGGCCGGGTCCAGCTCCAGCCCTTTCACCTGCCAACCCGCCTGCTTCGCCCGCCACAGCAGTCGCCCGTTCCCGCAACCGATGTCGATCAGCCGGCCCGGGGTTGGCACGTGCTTCTGGAGAAAACTGAAGGCCCGGTCATTGTCCCGATTGCCCGAGTGGGCGTCGTCCCTCGGGTCGATGACGACGGACGTGTACTGCGTCTGGTCCGTGCCGCCCGCGAGGTCATAGTTCGCGAGGCCACACCGGGTGCAGCGGTAATAGCGGAACTGGTGGTCGTTACCGAGCGTGTAGAAGAGGTGCAGGTCGGGGCAGTCACAGAGCCGGCAGGTAAAGCCGGCCTTCGGAGACGAGTCGGACCTCATGGTAACGTCGCCCCAGGCAGGTACGGCAGAGAAACGGCGGCTGATTCCATGGGCCCAATGATAGTGCGATGAACACCGATCCGTTCAGGGAAGGCCTGGCCGCGGCCAGGCGTGGCGACTTCGCCGCTGCCGCGCGAATCTGGGAGGCGCTGGCCGTCAACGGTGACGCCCGGGCCCAGTACAACCTCGGCTACCTGCACGCAAATGGCCAGGGTGTGCCGAAGGACTACGCCCGGGCCATCGAGTGGTACACGCGGTCGGCCAGCCAGGGCTTCGCGGCGGCCCAGTTCAACCTGGGCGTCCTCTTGTCCAGCGACGATGGCGTGCCGCCCAACTACGCGGCCGCGCTGTCCTGGTACCGCAAAGCCGCCGACCAGGGCGATGCCGATGCCCGGTTCAACCTCGGCGTGGCCTTCGCCTCGGGCCAGGGCGTCCGGGTGGACTTCGTGGAGGCGTTCCGGTGGTACAGCCGGGCGGCAGGCGCGGGCCACCAGAAGGCGGCGGCGACGCTCGAGAGCCTGATGGCGGAGATGACGCCGGAGCAGCTCGCCGAGGCGCGGAAGCCCGGCACCGGCTGATCAGTTCCCGGTGCTGACGATGCCGCCGTTGGGCAGGAACACGGCGCCGGTGGTGCCGTCCGAGAAGCCGCTCCCGCCCGTCACGCGGGATTGCCAGGTGTTGCTGCCGCCGCCTTGCGCCTGCGACTGGGCCGCGAGCGCCGCCAGGTTCCAGAGCGGCGGTCCGCCTTCGGGTCCGGCCAGGCCATCCGCCGTGATGAAGTAGCGGCCGGGAACGATGGGGCCGGTGATCCGCTCCAGGGCCAGCAGGTCGTAGGGATGAAGTGCGCGGCCATTCACGAACACATTCGTGCCACCGCCGGAGGCGTCGGCCTGCAGGGGGCCGCCCAGTGCCAGTCCCGGCGTGATGAAGCCCATGGTGGGCCCACCCTTCCCACCCCAGGCGCCCAGCACCCGGTCGTACCAGAACTCGCCGGGAGGAACACGGATGCTGTACGCCTTCTCGACCCGCGCCAGGTCGGTGGCGCTGAGCCTGGTGCCGTTGACGAGGACGGCGGCCGTTGCCGGCACCCCGGCTTTCGCCGGCTTCCCCGCAGCCGGCGCACCGCCGCTCCGCACGAAACTGACGAGTTCACCGTCACCCGCAGGGCCGACCTCGAGCAGCAATCGGTCGCCCTGCAGCCGGGCCGTCACCGGCAGGACGTCGGCCCCCTGACTGAGCGTGCCCGTGAAGGCATCGCCCGTCCGGCGGCCCTCCAGCACCAGGGCCGCGTCGCCATCGGCGAGGCGCCCGGTGACGCGCCCATCGGCGGACTCCTCGACCGTCAGTGACATCGACGGATCTTCGACGCCCGCATAGCGCCCGGCGACGGTGCCCGCCGCCTGCACCAGCCCCACGGTAGCCACCAGCACCACGGCCCACAACGCTGCGCGACAGTTCATCACCACCCCCTCAGCGCCGGCGCCGGGCCACGACGGGCACGACCGTCAGGGACAGGAGCAGCAGGCCGGCCGGTAGGGGGTACTTGACCGCGTAGACCACCGGCGTCAGCGCGGCCCGGGCCGCGAGGCGCAGGCCAGCGCGCCTGCGGAGGTAGTCCGCGAGCGGCGGCGACACCCGGTAGTACCAGCCGACGAAGGCCCGGCCCCACGCGCTGGCCAGCAGGACGCGGTCGCGGAACTGGCGCAGCACCAGGACCTCCGGGTCCAGGTAGGAGCCGAAGGCGGCGGTGGCTATGAAGCAGCCAGTGCTGCCGGTGCCACTGCGTTCCACGGTGTAGCCACCGTTGTCCGTGTTGTCGACGAGATCGGGATCCAGCTCGTTGCCTGCAAGACTGAGTGACCAGGTGACATCGACCTCCGCACCGCTGCCCAGATTTGAAACCTGAAAATCAGCGATGGTGACCGTCTTTGTCTCGCCGGCAGCCAGATTCCCGACGTCGATGACCGTACCAGCGACCGGGGGACCCGTAATGTCACCGGCGGGCACGAACGAGTAACCGGTCAGGGTCAGCTTGACGCCGGTTGCGGCGCCGGGCCCGGCATTCCGCACGTCGATGTTGTGGGTGATATCAACCGCCGTGATCGGGGTGAGGATATCGCCATCAAGGCGATCATTGACGTTGGAGGCCCCGATTTCGAGGTCTGCGCAGGCCGGTGCCCCGATGAGGACCGTGGCGCTGTTGTTGCCCGTCAGCGAATCGATGGCCGGCGCCACCGCCGCGACCGTCGCGGTGCTGGCGAGGCAGCCGGCGGCGGCGGTCGCGGCCTGGGCCTGGAGCTGCAGGGTCGCCTGCGCGCCGCTGGCGAGGACGCCCACGTCCCAGACACCCGTGCCCTGGGTGTAGGTGCCCTGGCCCGGCGCCGCGCTGACGAAGCTGAGCCCTGCCGGCAACAGGTCGGTGACCGTGGCGGCCGCGCCGTCGGGGCCGTTGTTCTTCACCGTCACGGTGAAGGTGGCCAGGTCGGAGCCGCTCACGCCCGGCTGGAGCACCCGGTTGTCCGCCGTCTGGGTGACCTGGAAGTCGGCGTTCGGCACGCCGGGTGCGCCCGTGACCGTGACGGTACTGGAAGCGCCGCCCGCCAGGACGGTGAAGGCCTCATTGACGGCGCCCGCCGCCGCGGGGGCGAACACGACCGTCAGCACGCAGGTCTGGTTGGGCGCCAGCGTCACGTTGCAGGCCGTGGCGTCCTGGAAGCTGAAGGGCGCCGCCAGGCCCTCGGTGACGGAGACGTTCACCGGCACCAGGTCGGTGTTCCGGACCGTCACCGTCGCCGGGCCCGAGCTGCCCACCAGAATCGTGTTGCCGAAGGGCACGGTCGCGTCGTCAGCCGGATTGATCGAGTCGGTGATGCTGGTGGTGGCCGTGCGCCCGGTGCCGGACACGTTGACCACCGCCGGCGTGCCGTCCAGGTCCAGGGTCAGCGTGTCGCTCGACGCCGACGTCGCGACCGGATCGTAGGTGATGGTGATCGTGCAGGAGTCGTTGGCAGCCAGTGACACCGTGCAGTCCTGGGGATCCGCGATGCCGAAGGGCGCCGACAGGCCGTCGGGGATGGCGATCGTGGCGGCGCTGGCCGTGCCGTTGGTCACCGTCACCGTGCCGATGGTGCCGAGGCCAATCGTGGTCGGGCCGAAGGGCAGGCTCCTGTCGTCCACCGTGCCCACGGAGTCGCTGACCGTGATGGCGGTTGCGCCGCCCGTCCGGATGGCCCGGAAAGCCCGCAGCTGGCCATTGAAGCGGCCCCAGCCGGTGATCGTGCCGCTGTCGTTGATGTCCGTGGCCCCGAGCAGCTCCCACGCGGCGTCAGAGGCCGGGTCCAGCAACGTGTTCAGGTCGTAGAGCGTGCCGCCGGAATAGAGAAGTGCAATCCCGCTGGGATTGAGGTTGCCGGTCTGGCGGGCCGCCACCTCGCCCAGGTTGTTGATCTTGCCGGGCACGCAGGTATCCAGCAGGTTGCCGTCGACGCCGAGGTAGCCGATGTCCACGGCGGTCGGAGCCGGAGTGGGCGTGAAGACCACGCAGCGGCCCTTGCTGTTGGCGGTGCGCTGGCCGAGCACGGCACCGCTGTCGTTGATGCCTGTGGCCAGGGTGATGTTGTCAGGGTGCCCGGCAGCGGCCAGCACCGCGTTGATGGACACGGGTGACGCCGCGGGGCCGGCCCAGACCACCGCCTGGGACGGCAGGCAGGTGATGGACCCCGACGCCGTGCCGACGATCTGGCTGTTGTTGTTGATGTCGGCCGCATCCGATTCCGTGCAGCCGCCCAGGAGTCCGAGCCCGGTCAGCGTGCCACCCTGCCAGATGAACGCCTCCTCGTTGCCCGTCGCCGCGTCCGACGCCCAGGCGTTGCCGACCACCTCGTCGAAGTTGTTCACGGCGTTGCCGATGCTGCTCAGGATGCCCACGGGCGTGCCGAGGCCGAGCTTGCCGATGTCGGACAGCGTGGTGCCGTTCCAGAAGTGGGCCGTCCCGCCCGTGGCGCTCCCGGGCGTGTCGAAGCCCGCCACCGTGGTCAGGTCCCCGGCATCGTTGATGCCATTGGCGACGCTGGTGGACTGGCCGATCACGCCGGCCAGCGCCGTGGGCGTCGAACTGCCGCTGGGCCAGAGCATGGCCTGGAAGAAGCCGCCGGTTGGCCGCGCCTGGCCGACGACAGCGCCGCTGGCATTGATCGAATTGCCCTGGCCCTCGTCGGTACCGGCAGGCAGATTGAGGACTTCGACCGTGTAGGTTGGTGCGGCCAGTGCGGCAGCGGTGGTCAGCAGCAGGGAACAGAGACTGGCTGAGCGGACGAATCCGGAGCGCATCGGACGGCTTTCCTTCTGGATCGGCGGCGGGCGCCGCGGGACTGGATGGAACCGGCTTTTTGTTATTTCGCGGCATTGTTCGCCCAAGGCTTCCGCGGCGTCAATGGGCACCCCTGCCGGTCAGCGTCCGGTGGCCCCGTCCAGCCGGAGCCAAAGCGTCTTCAGGTACGCCGGTTCCTCCCGGGTGATCGGGAAGTCCGGCGGCTGGGGCACGTAGTGCTCCTGGAGGATGTGGCGCCCCGCCTCCCCGGTCGCCGCCCGGACCTGCTCGATGAACGACACGGCGGACAGCCGCGCCGTGTTGGCCGAGGCCAGCAGCACGCCCCGGGGCTTCAGCAGGGGCAACGCCAGCGACACGAGGCGGCCGTAGTCGGTCTCGGTCCGGAAGTCCCCGCGGCCCGGCGAGCGGGAGAAGGTCGGCGGATCGAGCAGGATTACGTCAAATGACCGGCCCTTCTTCGCCAGCCGTTTCAGCCAGTCGAAGGCGTCGCCATAGATGAAATCGTGGGCGGCCGGGTCCAGGCCGTTCAGCTCGAAATTGCGCCGCCCCCAGTCCAGGTACTTCCGGGACAGGTCCAGGCTGGTGGCGCGGGCGCCGCCCAGCGCGGCGCAGACGCTGAAGGCGCAGGTGTAGGCGAAGCAGTTCAGCACCTCCGGTGCGGGAAT
>CAZTGY010000033.1:5453-7763 GCA_964613445.1 uncultured Chromatiaceae bacterium
GGCACCGTAGAGCAGAAAGTCCGCGGCCACGTGGCCGTGGAGCAGCCGCCGCCGGTTGTCGCGCTGGTCCAGGAAGAGGCCGGTGGAGTAGCCCTCGGCGAAGCCGAGCTCGAAGGTGACGCCGTTCTCGGTGACGGCGAAGCGTTCCGGTGCCGCGGCTCCCGCCACGAGCTGCGGTGAAGCCTCGGCGACAGGGGTCTTCCGGACCTGGCGAAGCAGGCGCTTGAAGTAGGCGCCGCGGACGTCCGGCGGCCCTTCCGTGGCGCCCAGCAGGGCCCGGGCCTCTTCCGCGTTCGGTTCCACCTCGCCCTCGAACAGCTGCCACTCGCCGAGCCGGTCCCGGTACCGGCCGGACTCGCCGTCCGCGGCGCCGTTCACCGCGCGAAAGGCGGTGGTGAGCGTGCGGTCGATGATGGCGTCACGCAGTTGCCGCGCGGGTGGCGAGTCGAAATCGGGGGGCGACTCCAGGCGCACCGGGGCGTCGGTGCGCGGATGCCGGAATTCGAGTGACGTCGCGTGCAGATGGAGCCGGGATGCGGCGGCCCCGCCGTACAGGGGATCCCCGAGGATCGGCAGGCCCTCCGCGGCGGCATGGACGCGGATCTGGTGGGTCCGTCCCGTGACCGGCTCTGCCTCGACCCAGGTGCGGCCGTCCTCGCGGCGCAGGACCCGGAACCGCGTTTCCGCGCGATCGCCGGTGCCAGACACGGGCCGTGTCACGTACCGGTCGCCCGCCCGCACGATCGCAGACACCACCGTGAATTCGTCCCGGGGCACCGGCCGGTCGGTGACCAGCGTGTACCGCTTGTGGACCTCCCGCGCCGTGAACTGTGCCGTGAGCGACCGGTTGGCCTCGACCGTCTTGCCGAAGACGAGCAGGCCGCTGGTGTCCTTGTCGAGGCGGTGCACGATGGCGAGCCGCTCCCACCGGGGCTCGCGGTGCTTCAGCCAGTCGTAGATGCCCTCCCCGGCGTGGGGCGCGGGCGCGTGGGTGTTCCAGCCCGGCGGCTTGTTGACGACCAGCAGGTCGTCGTCTTCGTGCACGACGCAGGGTGGAGCGGCGCCCGGTCTCACTGCGGTGCCTGCCGCACTTCCAGGTAGAGCGACTCGACCTTCGCCCGCGCCCAGGGCGTCCGGCGCAGGAACTTAAGGCTCGATGCCACGCTGGGGTCGTTGGTGAAACAGCGGACCGGGATGCGCCGGCCGAGTTCCTCCCAGCCCAGGGAGTCGACCAGCTCGTTGACGATCTGCTCCAGCGTGATGCCGTGGAGCGGATTCCGCGGCTGGGGCCAGTTCGTCACCCCGCGCCCCCGAGCCGGGATACGCGGAAGGTCCTCCCCTTGATCTTGCCGGCGCGCAGGCCGCGCAACGCGGCCTCGGCCCGGTCCCGACGCACGGCAACGTAGGCGCGGCGGGCCAGAATGTCGATCTTGCCGATGGCATCGCCCGGCAGCCCGACGTCGCCCGTGAGGGCGCCCAGCAGGTCGCCGGGACGAAGCTTGTCCTGGCGGCCGCCGTCGATGGTGAGGGTCGTCATGGGCGCGGGCGCGGGCGTGCCGGTGACCGCGGGCAACTCCGTCCAGGTCGCGGCGACACCGGTGCGGGCCTCCACCGCGGCGGCCCGCTCGATCTCGCGGGGCGCGACCAGGGCGAGCGACAGGCCCTTTTCACCGGCGCGCCCCGTGCGGCCGATCCGGTGCAGGTGGATGTCCGGCTCGGTTGGCAGCTCCCAGGAGATGACGGCGGACAGCCCCTTGATGTCCAGGCCCCGTGCGGCGACGTCGGTCGCCACGAGCACGGCGCAGCTCCGGTTGGCAAAGCGCAGCAGGGCCTCGTCGCGCTCACGCTGTTCCATTTCGCCGTGCAGGGCGAGGACGGAGAAGCCGCGTTCCGCGAGGCCGGCCGCCACGTCGCGCACGTCGTTGCGGGTCTGGCAGAACACCAGCGCCGTTTCCGGGCGGTAGTGCAGGAGCAGGGCCGCCAGGGCCTCGCCCTTCTGGGCCGGCGCCACGTCGAAGAAGAGCTGCTCGAGGTCGCCGGCCGGGGCGACGGTGTCGACCGTCACCTCGAGCGGATCGCGCTGCAGGCGGCGGCTCAGGGACCGGATCTCGTCCGGCCAGGTCGCGGAGAACAGCAGGGTCTGCCGCGCCTTCGGCGCCCGTTCGACGACGGCGCTGATCGCCTCCAGGAAGCCCATGTCGAGCATCCGGTCGGCCTCGTCGAGGACCAGCACCCGCAGGCCGGCCAGGTCGATGGTCCCGCGCTGCAGGTGATCCAGGATCCGGCCGGGCGTGCCGACGACGACGTGGG
>CAZTGY010000033.1:7773-14439 GCA_964613445.1 uncultured Chromatiaceae bacterium
GTGGGGAGGCACCTGCAGCGAGGGCGTCTGCGCGCGCACCGGCACGCCGCCGCACAGGGTCACCACCCGGAGGTTCGGAATGAAGCGCGCCAGGCGCCGCACCTCGGCGCCCACCTGGTCCGCCAGTTCCCGGGTCGGGCAGAGCACCAGCGCCTGTACCCGGTCGCTCTCCACGTCGGTGCGGGCCAGCAGGCCGAGCCCGAAGGCGACCGTCTTGCCGCTGCCCGTGCGGGCCTGGGCGATGACGTCCCTGCCGGCGAGCAGCCCGGGCAGGGCGTGCTCCTGCACGGGGGTCATGCGCTCGAAGCCGAGCACCTCGATGGCACGGGCAAGCGGCGGCGGGAGCCTGAGCGTGGGGAACGACTGGAGGTCAGGCCGGTTCATGGCCCGCAGTATAGGACCACACGATGTAGGAGCGCCTTCAGGCGCGACCCGCACATTCGGCGAGAGTCGAGTCCGCGAGTCTCGAGCAGAAAAGGCAGGTCGCGCCTGAAGGCGCTCCTACGGGTCCATCAAGCGAAGTGGATCTGCGCCTCGAGGTTCGACCGGGAGTCAGCGTTGGCCAGCGCTTCTTCCATGGAGACCCTGCCGTCCTTGTAGAGCTTGAGGAGGGACTGGTCGAAGGTCTGCATGCCCTGCTCGGTGCTCTCCCGGAAGGATTCCTTCACCTTGCTGACGTCACCGCGCTGGATCAGCTCCGCGATGCGCGGCGTGTTCAGCATGACCTCCACGGCTGCCACCCGCTGGCCGTCGACGCCGCGGACGAGGCGCTGCGAAATGATCGCCCGCAGATACTGGGATAGGTCCATGTAGACCTGCGGGTGCTGTTCCTCGGGAAACAGATTGATGATCCGGTCGAGGGTCTCCGGAGCATTGTTCGAGTGGAGCGTCGCGACGGCCAGGTGCCCCGTGCCCGCCAGGTCGATCGTGGTCTGCATCGTCTCGCGGTCGCGGACCTCGCCCACGAGGATCACGTCTGGTGCCTCGCGCATCGCGCTCTTCAGCGCGCGGGCATAGGACTTGGTGTCCGCTCCCACCTCCCGCTGGTTGACGATGGACTTCTTGTTCGCGTGCAGGAACTCGATGGGATCCTCGATCGTGATGATGTGGGACGCCGTCTTCTCGTTCCGGTAGTTGATCATGCCGGCCAGGGTCGTGGACTTGCCGGAGCCGGTCGCTCCCACCATCAGCAGCAGGCCACGCCGGAACATGACGAGATCCTTGAGGATGGCCGGCATCCCCAGCGTATCCAGGTCGGGCAGGTCGCAGGTGATGTAGCGCATCACCAGCGCCACATTGCCGCGCTGGTGGAAGATGTTCACGCGAAACCGGCCGAGGCCGGGCTTCGAGACGGCGAAATCGATCTCCAGCTCGCGGTTGAATTCCTCCAGCTGCTCGCCTGTCATCAGCTCCATCGCGGCCTGGCGAACCATCTGGGGCGTGAGCTCCAGCTTGTTCACCGGAATGATCTTGCCGTCGATCTTGATCTTGACCGGGGCGAAGCAGGTCAGAAACAGGTCGGATGCCCGTTTCTCCACCATCAGGTTGAAAAGTGGCTGAACGTTCATGAGTTTGCCCTAGTAGAGCGCCGCCTTCTTCTCTTCTTCCATCATGGTGAGCCCGCCGGAGTCGTCCGCGGCGGCCGTCTTGTCGCGCTTGCTCTCCAGCTTGACCCGGAGCCGCAGCTCGTTCTTCGAGTCGGAATTGCGCATGGCCTCGTCGTAGGAGATCTTGTTGTTCTCGTACAGGTTGAAGAGGTCCTGGTCGAAGGTCTGCATGCCCATGCGGGTGGACTTGGCCATGATCTCCTTGATCTTCAGGACCTCGCCCTTGAATATCAGGTCGGAGATCAGGGGCGACTGCAGCATCACTTCCATGGCGGCGATCCGGCCTTCGCCGGACTGGCGCGGAATCAGCCGCTGGGAGATCAGCGCCTTCACGTTGAGGGACATGTCCATCAGCAGCTGGCCGCGCTTCTCCTCGGGGAAGAAGTTGATGATGCGGTCGAGGGCCTGGTTGGCGCTGTTGGCGTGCAGGGTCGCAAGGCACAGGTGGCCCGTCTCCGCAAACTGGATGCCGAACTCCATGGTGTCCCGGTCCCGGATCTCGCCGATCAGGATCACATCGGGCGCCTGACGAAGGGTGTTCTTGAGCGCGGAATGCCAGCTCTCGGTATCCACCCCGACTTCCCGCTGGGTGACCACGCAGCGGCCGTGGGGATGCACGTACTCAACGGGATCCTCGACGGTCACGATGTGGCCGCGGCTGTTCATGTTGCGGTGGTGAACCATGGCTGCCAGCGTGGTGGACTTGCCGGATCCGGTGGCGCCGACGACGATCACGAGGCCACGCTTGGTCATTGCCACTTCCGACATGACCGGCGGCAGCTCGAGCTCCTCGAGCGTCGGAATCTTGGTGATGATGCGCCGGAGCACCGCGCCCACCTGCCCCTGCTGGATGAAGGCGCTGACGCGAAAGCGCCCGATGCCCTGGGGACTGATCGCGAAGTTGCACTCCTTTGAAGCGTCGAACTCCCGCGCCTGGCGATCGTTCATGATCGAGCGGACGATGACCGCGCTCTGGTCGCTCGTCAGCGGCTGCTCCGCGGCCCGGTGGATCTCGCCATCGATCTTGATGGCCGGGGGAAAGCCCGTCGTGATGAAGAGGTCGGACCCGTTCTTGTCCACCATCTTCTTCAGGAGCCCCTGAATCAGCTTTGTTGCCTGGTCGCGTTCCATCGTCTCCACTCCCGCGGACCGTCCTGGCCCGCCGCCGTGCCGATTGCTAGAAACTGTCCTTGTTCTGCGCCTTGAACCGGGCTTCTTCCTTGGTAATGACACCCTTGGAGAGAAGCTCCTGCAGGCACTGATCGAGGGTCTGCATGCCTTCCTTCACGCCGGTCTGGATCGCGGAATACATCTGGGCCACCTTGCCCTCCCGGATGAGGTTCCGGATGGCCGGCGTGCCGATCATGATCTCGTGGGCGGCAACGCGGCCACCGCCGATGCGCTTCAGCAGGGCCTGCGAGAGTACCGCACGCAGTGATTCGGAAAGCATGGCCCGGACCATTTCCTTCTCCTGGGCCGGGAACACGTCGATGATGCGGTCCATCGTCTTGGCTGCCGAACTGGTGTGCAGCGTGCCGAACACGAGGTGGCCCGTTTCGGCGGCCGTCAGGGCCAGCCGGATGGTCTCCAGGTCGCGCATTTCGCCGACGAGGATCACATCCGGATCCTCGCGCAGGGCGGAGCGCAGGGCTTCGCTGAAGCCGAGGGTATCCTTGTGGACCTCCCGCTGGTTGATCAGGCAGCGCTTGCTCTCATGGACGAACTCGATCGGATCCTCGATCGTGAGGATGTGGTCGGGCTTGTTGTCATTGATGTAGTCGATCATCGCGGCAAGCGTGGTGGACTTTCCAGACCCGGTGGGACCGGTGACCAGCACGATGCCGCGGGGATACATCGAGATGTCACGGAAGATCGCCGGGGCCTTGAGGTCCTCCAGCGTCTGGATGATCGAGGGAATGGTCCGGAACACGGCGCCGGCGCCGCGCATCTGGTTGTAGGCGTTGACCCGGAAGCGGGCCAGCTTGGGGATCTCGAAGGAGAAGTCCGTCTCCAGGAACTCCTCGTAGTCTTTGCGCTGCTTGTCGTTCATGATGTCATAGATCATGCTATGAACATCCTTGTGCGCCAGCGCCGGCATGTTGACCCGCTTGACGTCGCCGTCAACACGAATCATCGGCGGCACTCCCGCAGACAAGTGCAGGTCCGACGCCTTGCTCTTCACCGCAAACGCGAGAAGTTGCGCGATATCGACAGCCATCTTTATCCCCAGCCCATGCCTGCGGCCCATGCCCCGGCCTACACCACGGTTTGCATAACCGGATCAGGCGGTGAACATAGTACAGCCGGGTCGGCGGGGTGGTCGTGACGGGAATCACGGATCATCTGGGCGAAATTCGCGCCCGTGTGGCCCAGGCAACAGCCCGGGCGGCGGCCAGGGGCACGCGGCCCGGCCCTGTGACCCTGGTGGCGGTCAGCAAGGGCCATCCGGCGCAGGCCGTCAGAGAGGCCCTCGCAGCCGGCCTGGTGGACTTCGGCGAAAACTACCTGCAGGAAGCATTGCCGAAGGTCGCGGCCACCGGCCGTGATGCAGTCTGGCATTTCATCGGCCGGATCCAGTCCAACAAGACCCGCGAGATCGCCATGAACTTTGCCTGGGCACAGACTGTGACGTCGGCCCGGATTGCCGAGCGACTCTCCGCGCAGAGACCCCATCACGGGGACCCGCTCCAGGTGTGCATCCAGCTGGAGCCCGGACCCGCAGGGAAGGACGGCGAGCCAGGCCCGGTAACCCCGGGAACAGCGCCGCGGACCGGTTGTCCCCGGGAGGACGTGCCCGCCCTGGCGGCGCTGATCGCCGGGCTGCCCCGCGTCCGCCTCCGGGGCCTGATGCTGCTGCCCCACGCGGGACTCGACGCGGAGGCCCTGCGCGTGGAATATCGCGCTGCCCGGGCACTCCTCGATGAGCTCAATGCCAGCGGTCACGAGCTCGACACCCTCTCAATGGGCATGTCGGGCGACTATGCGCTTGCCATCGAGGAAGGCAGCACGATGATTCGCGTCGGGACGGCATTGTTCGGGGAGCGCCCCTGATGGACAGAAGCAGGATGAGACCAACGTGAGCGGGGCAACATGACCTTCGAGAACCTGACCATCGGCATGATCGGCGGGGGCAACATGGCCCGAGCCCTCGTCCGCGGCCTCCTGCAGGCGGGACATCCCGCCGGACGCATCCAGGTCGCCGACCCCGATCCGGCCCAGCTCGAGCAGGTCGTCGCGCTCCACGCGAGCGTCGGGATTCACTCGGACAACAGGGAGGTGGCGCGTACGGCAGACGTCCTCGTCCTCGCCGTCAAGCCCCAGGTGATGGCCGACATCGCGCGGCAGGTCGCCGCCGGGCCACGCCGCGCCGGGCAGCTGATCCTGTCCGTTGCAGCGGGCATCACGCTGGACTCGCTGCGCAGCTGGTTCGGTCCCGGCGTGCCCCTGGTACGGGTCATGCCCAACCAGCCCGCCACGATCGGCGCCGGCATCTCGGGGCTCGCGGCGTCGGCCAACGTCGGCGAAGCGGAGCGGCAGATCGCCCAGTACATCGCGTCGGCCACCGGTCAGGCCGTCTGGCTGCGGGACGAGTCGCTCATGGACGCCGTGACGGCCGTGTCAGGCAGCGGGCCCGCATACTTCTACCTGCTCATGGAGCACATGGAGCGCGCCGCCATCGAGCTCGGCCTGCCCGCCGACCTGGCGGCCGCGCTGACGCGTGAAACGGCCCTCGGGGCCGCGCGGGTCGTTATCGAGACGAAGGCCGAGCCGGGCCGGCTCCGGGCTGCGGTGACCTCGCCGGGCGGCACCACGGCGGCCGCCCTCCGCGTGTTCGAAGCGGCGCACCTGGACGCGATCGTCAAGCAGGCCCTGGCAGCCGCCCGGGACCGATCCGCCGAACTCGGCCGTACCCCGGCAGGGAAGTAGAACCATGCAAAGCGCCGTCGTCTTCATCCTGCGGACCCTGTTCGACCTGTACATCCTCACCTTTGCCCTGCGCCTCCTCCTGCAGTGGGCTGCGGTGGACAAGCGGAATCCGCTGGTGCAGTTCATCCTCCGCGTGACCAACCCGCTGGTCATTCCGTTGCGACGGCTGCTGCCGTCGATCGGCCGCATCGACACGGCAACCGTCGTGGTGCTGGTGGGCCTGCAGGTCCTGGCCACGGCATTGGTGGTCCGCATCGGCTGCATCGGGGAGCCGGAGGTCCTGCCAGTCGTGTCGCTGGCCCTCCTCAACCTCGTCAGGGTCGCGCTGGGCATCTTCACGTGGTCGATCATCATCTACGTGGTCCTGAGCTGGGTCAGTCCCGGCGGCTACAACCCGGGCGCGGCGCTGGTCGCCGCCATCGTGGAGCCGGTGCTGGCGCCCTTCCGGCGCCTCATACCCGCCATTGGCGGGCTGGACCTGTCGCCCCTGTTCGCCCTGATAGCGATCCAGGCCATTTCGATGCTGCTGCCGGTCGACAGGATCCTGTCGGGGATGCTGTGCTCGTCGCTGGGCCGCTCTGTGTTGTGAGCCCGCGGAGGGTTTATAGTCGGCAACGGCAGTTCCGCCAAGAAGAACGGGGAGCCAACGCAATGAACACGACGCGAAGAAGTGCCAGGCTGGCCTGCGTTTCGTTACTGCTTGCCGGCCTGGTCGTCGCCTGCGGCCAGAAGCCCGCGCCCCCCGCCGCCACGGTTGCCACGCCGTCGGAGCCAGCCACTTCCTCGTCAAAGGAATTCGGCGAGTACGTGCTCTACTTCAACGCCATCCGCACGGACAGCCTGACACCGGAAATCGCCACCAGCTACGGGATCGTCCGCAGCGCCAACCGGGCCCTGGTGAACATCTCGATGGTGAGGTCGGCAGAGGGCGCGCCGGGCGTTCCGGTGCCTGGCACCGTGAAGGTCGAGGCGGTGAACCTGAACGGCCAGTTCAAGGACCTGACCCTGCGCGAGATCCGGGAAGGCGAGGCGATCTACTACATCGGTGACGTGGCAGTGGCCGGCGATGAAACCCTGGTATTCACGGTGGAGGCGACGCCGGAGAACACCACGACGCCGTTCTCCGTGAAGT
>CAZTGY010000034.1:0-14416 GCA_964613445.1 uncultured Chromatiaceae bacterium
GCAGCGCCGCCCGAGCGGAGCAGGGCCACGCTGGCCCCCATGCCGATGGTGGTGAAGAACGCCACGAGTAGCAGCGGCTGCCCGGTCGTCTCCAGTTGCAGGTTCAGGAAGCGGTCCCGGCAGGCGAAGACCACGGCGGCGAACAGCAGGCCCCCGACCACGGCCGAGGGAATGTTCAGGCGGTTGAGCAACGGGATCCGCTGCCGGAGCAGCACGCCGGCGTAGTAGACGACGGCAGCCAGGGTCAGGGTCTGGAGCAGGTCGAGGGTCAGGACGGGGACTGGCATCTGGCCTCAACCGGCGCCGCGCACGAGGATTAGTTGCAGCGTCGCCAGCGGGCTGGCGTTGTCCGCCCGGAACGCGGCGCCTGCCGGCACGAGCACGGTGTCCCCGGGACCCGCCGCCGTCTCCCTGGCCAGCGTGGCGCCCCACCTGACGCGGACCTGGCCCGCGACAACGTGGAGCAGGGTGTCGTCGTCGGGCGCAAGGCGCGGGCCCGTGCTGCCGCCTGCCGGCACGTCAACGGTTTCAATCTGCATGCTGCCGATCCCGGTCGGCAGGTGGGTAATCTCGGCCACGCGCTGCAGGCCGAGCCCGCCGGTCAGGTTCTCATCAAGCTGGTCCTGCCGAAGCAGACGCACCTCGGCCGCCGGTGTGCAGGGCTGCGCGCTCATGCGGCCAGTATCGCACGGCGGATTCACCGCCCGAACGGCGCCCTCTGGCCGCGTCAGGGCTTCTGTTCGTCGTGAATGCCGTACACGCCGGCCCCGACGCGCAGGGCGCGCGCCTTCGGCCCGCCTTCAGCGGGCGGTGCCTCGTGGCGGGACAGCCATTCGTCCACGCGTTCCAGGAAGGCCTGGCCTTCCTTCTCCAGGAAGGCCACGAAGCGTCGGGCGTCGGCCGGGCGAATGCGGGTGTTGGTCGCCCGGCCCGCGAAACGGGACGGCTCGCCCTCCGGCTTGCCCAGGTTGAAGCTCACGGTCGTGCCCAGGTCCTCCAGCATGGATCCGGCACGGACCATGGCGTCGGGGTCCATCTGCAGCGGCATGTAGTAGCGCTTCAGGACGCGGAGCTCGCCGCCGGGCAACTCCACCAGCGCGCCGACGCGGCCGAGTTCCCGGCGCATGGTGACCGGCGCCAGGTCGCCGCCGTAGCGCCGGCACAGGTCAGTGAAGGTGGGCCCGTCGGGCCCTTCCGGGCCATCGTCGAAGCGCAGGTCCACCGGCAAGCCTGCCTCGTCGGTGAAGTCCCCGTCGAGGTACCAGCCGGTCAGCACCCGGGTGGCGCCGTGGAGGCGGCCGGGCTCGATGGGCGGGGCCTCCGCCAGCAGGTCCCGGAGGCGCCTGACCTCCCGACGGCTGAGGCCGGTCATGATGGCCACGCGGGACATGTTGGTCGGCCGGCCGTGGAGCCCGTATTCGGCCGTGGCGACCTCCACGAGGGTCGCCTTGCAGATGTCGCTGGCGTCCTGCCAGGTCACCCCGCTTCGCAGCAGCAGCCTGAACACGGGCCGGAGGACCAGCCGGAGTGCGGCGAGGGCGGCGCGCTTGGGATCGTTGCTCACGGTGCCTGGCTGTCGTCACTGTTCCCGGAGGAGGAGGCTACCACCTCACGGGCACCAGTCCTGTCACGGCCCCCCCCACTCTCCGCCGGAGAACGTCTTCGCCGTCGCATTCCAGGTCGGGTAGGACTTGGGCCGGTGGCACCCGGAGGCGTTGCAGTCCTTGGTGTTGCTGGTGCTCTCGTGGCTCCGGGTTTCGACCGCGGCCGACGTTTCAGTCTGGCCCGTGTAGTGGCAGTAGACGCACTTCACGCCGGTCACGGGCTTCGCATGATCGTAGTCGATGATCTTCGCGCCCGTATTGGTGCCATGGCACGTTGCGCAGGTCAGACCCGCCTTGGCCGTATCGATGACCGGGTGGGGCGCCGTGATGTTGGGCCAGTTCTTCCCGGTCGGCGGAGTCAGGATGACGCTCGATGGCACGGCCGAGGCTCCGGTCCACTTCTTCCCGGCAAAGGCGTGGCAGCTGCTGCATTCGCCGAGGCCCGGCAGTGAATGATCGAAGGACGTGGCGCCTGCGGCCGGCTTCGTGACGGCGTGGCAGGTCGTGCACTTCGCAGGCACGGGACTGTGGCTGTAGGTGCCCCCTGTCCAGTCCACCTGCGTCACGCTCTGTTCCCGGTGACAGGCGACGCAGTCCCCCGTGACGAGGCTGTGCAGGTAGTCGTTCTGGTAGGTCCTGCCGTCGGTGGAGACCCCGGTGCCGCGGACGGCAGCCGCCGGCTTGTCCGCCGTGTGACAGCTGGCGCAGGCCGTGGGCTTCGGCGCGTGGCTGAACGTGCCGCCGGTCCAGTCGGTCTTCGTCGCGCTCTTCATCGCGTGACAGCTGGCGCAGTCGCCGGCGCCCTGCGTGGTGTGGAGCGTGTCGGCCGGCCGCCGGTATTCGTGGCAGGTCGCGCACACCTTGATCGTGCTGGTGTGCGTGAAGGTGCCGCCCGTCCAGTCCGTCTTGGTCGGGGTCTTGTTGGCGTGGCATGCCGCGCAATCCCCCGAGCCGCCCAGCGCGTGGTCAAAGACAGGCGAGCCCGATGGCCCGATGGGGCGCTGGTTCAGGTGGCAGACCGAGCACTGGCCGGGATTCGGGCTGTGGGAGTAGATCCCGGGGGACCATGTGCCGCCCGGATCCAGGTGGCAGCCCTTGCAGTCGGTGGTGGCCAGCAGTGCATGCAGGAACAGGTTCGGGTTGGCCGGGTGGCCCGGCCAGGCGACGCTGACGGCGGCGGACGGCCGCTCGGCTTCGTGGCAGCTGTCGCAGCGCGTTCCGGCGGGCATCGTGCCGTGATCGTAGCCACCGATGGCTCCGGCCCAGGTGATGCCAGGCTGCTGGTGGCAGGCGGCGCAGTCGCCGGTTCCGCCCAGGTCGTGATCGAAACCGCTGCTCGTCACGGTCGCTGGACGTTGCGGCAGGTGGCAGTCGATGCAGGTCTCGGGCGCGGGGACATGGGAGAACTTACCGCCCGTCCAGTCCGTCTTGCTGGCGCTGAGGGGCAGGTGGCAGCTCTTGCAGTCGCCCATTCCGGCGATCGAATGATCGAAAGCCGGTGATCCGACCGGTTCCGCCGGCCTGTCCACGGCATGACAGCCTATGCAGAAGGCCGGCGCCGGGCTGTGGGAGAAGCTCCCCCCCGACCAGTCCGTCTGGGTCGTGCTCTTCGGGATGTGACAGCTGACGCAGTCGCCCAGGCCGCCGTTGGCGTGATCGAAGGACGGCGTCCCTGCAGGCCCGACGGGCCGGATGCCCAGGTGGCAGTCGATGCAGGTGGTGGGCGCGGGGCTGTGGCTGAAGCCGCCGCCGGTCCAGTCCGTCTGCGTGGCACTCAGCGGCGCGTGACAGCTCTTGCAGTCGCCCGTGCCGGAGATGGCGTGATCGAAGGGCGGGTTGCCGACCGGGTCCGTGGGGCGGGTTGCGGCGTGGCAGTCGGCGCATCGGGCGGGTGCCGGTGAGTGCGAGAAGAAGCCATCGTTCCACGCTATTCCCGGGCTGTGGTGACAGCTCGAGCAATCGCCAGTGCCGCCGGCATCGTGGGAGAAGCCGTTGACGACAGTGGCCGGGCGTTGCCCCGAGTGACATTCGGCGCAGCTGGCGGGAGACGGTTCGTGGACGTAAGTCGCCGTGTTCCAGGAGACACCCGCGCCGGCCGAGTGGCAGGCCACGCAGTCGCCCACGCCCGGATAGGAATGCAGCATCGTGTCGTTGACGATGGCGGTGGGTCGCACGGTGGAGTGGCAGTCCAGGCAGGAGCCGGGGGTCGGGGTATGACTGAACGTCGTAAATACCCGCCAGGTCGCGCCGCCAGCGGCATGGCATTGCCCGCAGTCCTGGCCGCCGCCGTGGACCAGGGCGGCGCCAGTCGTCGTGTCGGTGACCGGCGCGGGCCGGTCCCGGTCGTGGCACTTCAGGCAACTGATGTCGGCAAAGGGCGTGTGGTCGGGGATGCCGGGCTCACCCAGCGGCTGCACGCGTTCCGGGGACGGCGGGCTCGAGCAACCGCCGAGGCCCAGCAACAGCAGGACGAGCAGGCTGATCCCGCTCCCGCGACGCTTCAACAGGTGCGCCTTCATGGGCTCGGCCTTTCGCGGCTGGGTCATCGCGGCAGCAGCTCCACGATACGGGAATTGTTCGCGATCACCGCCAGGTCCCGTGCCGTGCGGTGGTCGACATTGACGACGTCCGGGTCGGCGCCGGCGGCCAGCAGCAGCCGTACGGTTTCGTCCCGTCCCTGGGCCGCTGCGATCATCAGGGCCGTGTTGCCGGCGTTGTTCCGCACGTCGAGGCTCGCCTTGACCGCCAGGAGCTTCCGGATCACGCCGGAACTGCCCGCCGTCGCGGCGGCGATGACGGCGGTATTGCCGTCGCGGCTGCGGGCGTCCACCGGGACTCCCAGCCGGAGCAACTCGGCAACCGTGGCGGCATCGCCGCGGCGGGCGGCGGCGATGAGCGGAGTCTCATCGTCGGCAGCGCCGGCACCGAGGTCGGCGCCGTGGGTTGCCAGCAGGGCCAGGCTGCGCGGTTGCCCGGCCTGGGCAGCCGTCCAGGCCGCCGTCCGGCCCTTGTCATCCCTGGCATTCGGGTTTGCGCCACTGTCGAGGAGGGTGCGGACGATCGTGACCGCTCCCAGCCCGGCAGCGCTGATCAATGGCGTCACGCCACCAGGCCCAGCCTCGTCGACCGGCGCGCCGGCATCGACCAGGACACTGGCCACGGCTTCGTGGCCGGCTGCGACTGCCAGGAACAGGGCGGACTGGCCATTGCGGCCGCGACCGCCGGTGCGGGCGCCACGCTGCACCAGCAGTCCGGCGATGTCGCCATGCCCCCCGGCAGCGGCATCCATGAGCGGCGTTGCGCCGTCGGTGGCTGCGGCATTGACGTCTGCGGCATTGGCCAGGAGTAACGTCACGATGTCCCGATGGCCGCGCTCCGCCGCGCGGTGGAGAGCGGTCCTGCCCTCCTGGTCCCGGGCGGCGATGTCGGCACCGTCAGCGATGATCCGTTCGACGAGATCGCCGTTGCCGCGCCACGCAGCGTAGATCAGCGGGGTCGCGCCCGGGAGGACGCCGGCGGAATCGACCGCGCTTGCCACCGTGGGCGCCGCGGCAGCGCGCGCCGGGAGTGTGTCCCTGGCACCACGGCTCGCCAGCAGGCGAGCCACGTCCGGGTGATTCCGCTCCCGCGCGGCGGTAAGGGCAGTCCACTGGCGCTCGTCGGGCTGGTTCACCGGCGCGCCCCCATCCAGCAGCGCCGTCACCGCGGCGACGTGACCGGCGGCGGCAGCGACGATCAGCGGGGGATTCCCCTGGCCATCACGCCTGTCCAGCTTCGCGCCTGAACTGATCAACTGGCCGAGGATGCCGGCGTCGCCGGCCTGGGCGGCCCGGTGCACCGCCGTGCTGCCCGTGTCGTCCGCCGCGTCGGGGTTGGCGCCCGCCGCCAGCAGCAGGGTAACGGCATCTGCGCGCCGGCCGTCCACGGCCTCCATGAGCGCGGTCCGTCCGTGCCCGTCGGCCGCATCGGTGTCCGTGCCCGCTGCCACCAGGACGCGCATCGTGGCCGTGTCGCCGCGCTGGGCCGCCCGCCGGAGCGCCTCGGGATCCCTGGCCGGCCCTGCCCCTGCCTGCGCCTCCAGGTCCTTCAGCCGGAGGGCTGCGCGTTCATTGCCGGCCGCTGCGGCGCTGCCGTACCACCGGCGGGCAGCGGCGGGATCCTTGGGTACGCCCGAGCCGTTGTCCAGCATCTGTGCGTAGTTGTACTGGGCCCGGGCATCACCGCTCTCTGCCACGTCCTTCATCAGCGCCGCCGCCCGCGTCGCGTCGCGTGGCACGCCGTTGCCGGCGCCGTAGAGCATGGCCAGCTGGTACCGCGCCTGCATGTCGCCACGCTCGGAATGCGTCGTGTAGATGCGGGCTGCCGTGGCGAAGTCCCGTACACGCACGGCGCTGCGCGCGTCCTCCAGCGTCTGGGCGTCGCTGCCACCGGCGAGAGCCAGCAGGAGAAGCGAGGCTGCAACTGTCAACGCGCGGCGCTTCATCAGGCGGTACCGTACTTCGTTTCGACCCGTACGCCGATCGAGTTGAGGAATACCGTTGGCAGGACGCCGCCGGCGCTGATTATCACGGCGTCATTCTCGAGGGCCACTTCATCCTCCGCGAGCCGCAGCAGTACCTTGTCCCGTTCGATGCCAAGCACCTCGGATTTGAGCAGCACCTTGACCTTGCCTGCTTCTGCCGCGGCCTTAAGGCGCTCGCGGTTCGCCGGCTTGACGCGGCTGAAGGCCTCTGCACGGTAGGAGAGCGCGACCCTGGAGCCCGGGACCTGGCTGATCGTCGTGGCGGCCTCGACGGCGCTGTCTCCGCCGCCCACGACCAGCACCTGGCGGTTGCTGTACTGCTCGGGCTCGATGAGCTTGTAGGTGACCTTGGTGAGGTCCTCCCCGGGCACGCCGAGCTGGCGCGGCGTGCCCCGCCGCCCGATGGCCAGCAGCACGTGCCGCGCCAGGACCTCGCGGGTGGTGGTCTGGACGCGGAAGGCATCGCCTTCCCGCGTGACCGCCATCACGCGCTCCTTGAAGCTGATGGGCACGCCGGTGTCACGCTGCACCTTCTGCCAGTAGGCGAGCAGCTCCTCCTTGCTGGTGCTGCCGAAGTTCACCTTCCCCACCAGCGGCAGGTGCGCGGTGCCGGCCATGACCAGCTTGCCGCGCGGATAGTGGGAAACCATGCCCCCGAAGGAATCCTGCTCGATCGTGACGAACCTGAGCTTGTGCTCCATCGCGGCCAGCGAGGCGGAGAATCCCGCAGGCCCGGCGCCGACGATGACCACGTCCGCGGCCGAGCCATTCTTCGGTGCGCTGTTCCGGGCGATGTAGCTGACGTCCTGCCTGCCCTGCTCGATGGCGTTGCGGATCAGGCCCATGCCGCCCAGCTCGCCGGCGATGTAGATGCCCGGCACGTTGGTCTGGAAATCCGGTCCGACCTCCGGGATGTCCATCCCGCGACGCTCCGTGCCAAACACCAGGGTAATCGCGCCCACCGGACAGGCGGTGCGGCAGGCGCCGTGGCCGATGCAGTCGCTCGGCGAGACCAGTTCGGCCTTGCCCCGGATCATCCCGAGCACCTTGTGGCCGGGCATTTCCGGGCAGGCGTTGATGCAGGCCTTGCAGCCGATGCAGATGTTGGGATCGATCACCGGGTGAATGGCGGGTGGCTCGATCATCCCCGAGGCGTGGGAGGCCTCGAGCACCGCCGCGCTGCGCCGGTGACCGCGGTTCTGGAACCAGCCATAGGTGACGACGATTGCCATTGCGGGCAACAGATACGTCAGTACCGCCATCGTCGAGTTCATGGCTTCAAATGCCCGGCCCTGGATGGGCCGCCCCACGACAGCCCGGATGGATTTTCATGGTCCTGCCCGATGCCAGATGTGCGCCGGTTCACAGTGCCGGCTTCGAGTCGCCGCTAATGTGAAAACTGCGCACAAGAGCGCTGCCGTGGTTTGACATAAGGCAAATCCCGGGGGGGTGTAATCCTTCACTGTTGTGCATAAGATGCACAACTGAGTGGGTAAGTGCAATTCGCGGGGCCTGTCGCGGGGCGGCGGGCCCTGGTCCTGTCCCTGACGATCGGTCCGGGACAGCCGGGGTAGCGGGAGGAGACGGGCTTGAGCGGGGTATCGGCGGCCGTGCGCGTGACGGCGGCGGCGACGGACGACGGGCGTTCCTGGAAAGTGCTGCGGTCCCTGTACTCGCGCTACGGCGCCCTGGCGGGCTACGGGATCGCGGCACTGGCGATCTATGCCGGATGGCTCGGGCGCGACCAGCGCAACATCAATGCCGAATACGGCCTGGGTTACGCCCTCGGTATCGTCGGCGGGTCCCTCATGCTGCTCCTGCTGCTCTACTCGGTCCGCAAGCGCGTACGCTGGCTGGCGCGCTTCGGCGAGACACGGCACTGGTTTCGCACCCACATGATTCTGGGGATCGTTGGGCCCGTGCTGATCCTCTATCACTGCAACTTCGATCTTGGCGACCTGAACTCCAGGGTGGCGCTCTACTGCACGCTGCTCGTCGCCGGCAGCGGCGTACTGGGCCGCTACCTCTACGCCGGGATTCATAACGGACTGTACGGCAGCAAGGCAACACTGAAGGACATGGCTGGCGTGCTGGAGAAGTCGGTTTCAGGGGGGCACGCGAGTGCGCTGATCCAGCCCATCCGCGAGGAGCTCATGGCCCTGGACAGGCGGGTCCTCGCTCCGTCGGTCACGTTCATGGACAGTATCGTTCGCCACCTGATGGTCAGCTGGCAGACACGGGTCATCTACAGGCGCCTGGTAGCACGGACCCGCCGCGAGCTGATCACCCGCGCCATGACGTCACCGACCGTCGACCAGCATGCTGACCGTCTCGAGGCGACGATCCGCAAGTACCTCCGCGAGCACCTGGGCCAGGTGCGCCAGGTTGCCCGCTTCAACTCGTTCGAGAGGCTGTTCTCGCTCTGGCACGTGGTACACGTGCCGTTCTTCCTGATGATGATCTTCTCAGGCCTGTTCCACGTGTTCGCGGTACACCTGTACTAGGCCGGATCCGGACGTGGCGCCTGGAACCAAACGCGGGCTCGCGGCGCTGATGGCCTTTCTCCTGGCGGCCTTGACGCCGTTGGCTGCGGGGGCTGTCGACTGGGAGAGCCTCGTGATGCCCGGCCCCGTGATCGGCGGCCACGCCGACATCGAGAAGGAATGCAGGAAGTGCCATGCGCCGTTCGCCAGGGACGACCAGCGCAAGCTCTGCCTGGACTGCCATGACAAGGTGGACGCCGACATCAACGGGAAGGCGGGCTTCCACTGGCACTCCGAGGCGGCCCGGACTGGCCAGTGCCGCAACTGCCACACCGATCACGAGGGCCGGGCAGCCGACGTCGTCCGGCTCACGCCCCAGACCTTCAATCACGCCCTGACGGACTACCCGCTCGAAGGCGGCCACAGGAACGTCGCGTGCGCGGATTGCCACGAGCCCAAGGTCAAGCATCGGGAGGCGCCTTCAACCTGCATCGGCTGCCATGCAGGAGACGACGCGCACAGGAAGGCCCTCGGAGAGGACTGCGCCACGTGCCACAACGTCGCGTCCTGGCGGGAAACGAAGTTCGACCACGCCAAGGCGAGTGACCCGGGCTACCCGCTGACCGGCGCCCACGAGAAGGTCGACTGCGGCCTCTGCCATGCCGGGCAGCGCTACAAGGAGACGCCTACGACCTGCGTCGCGTGCCACCGGATCGACGACCCGCACCAGGGCCAGCGCGGCACGGATTGCCAGTCGTGCCACACCACGGGGGCGTGGAAGGAGCCGACCTTCGACCACCTCAGGAAGACCGGCTTTGCCCTGACGGCAGGTCACTCGGGCCTTGCCTGCGTGGCCTGCCACGCAGGCAATGATTTCAGGAAGACCGAAGGCAAGGCGTGCGTCGATTGCCACCGGAGCGACGATGCCCACCAGGGCCGGAACGGGATCGAGTGCAAGGCCTGCCACACCACGAAGTCCTGGCAGGACGGGAAATTCGATCACGGCAAGGAGACGAAATTTGCCCTGAACGGTGCCCACGCCGAGCTTGGCTGCGTGGCCTGTCACAAGGGCGCGGCGAAGACCGAGAAGCTGGAGACTACCTGCGTGTCGTGCCATCGCGGCAATGACCCGCACAAGGAATCGCTGGGGACCGACTGCGGAACCTGCCATGGCGAGAAAGCCTGGCAGGCAGACGTCCGCTTCGATCATGACCTCACGGGCTTCCCGCTCGCGGGACTGCACGCCACCACCTCCTGCGATTCCTGCCACGTCGACAAGAAATTCGCCGGCACGAAGTCGGCATGCATCGACTGCCATCGGCCCGATGACGTGCACAAGGGAAATCTCGGCGACAAGTGCGCCGACTGCCACACCCCGAACGACTGGCGCATCTGGACCTTCGATCACAACGCGCAGACTGACTTCCGCCTGGACGGCGCCCACTCGGACCAGCGCTGCGTCGCCTGCCATGTCCGGCCGCCCGGCGAGGGCCGCGGAATGGCCAGGGACTGTGGCAGCTGCCATCGCAGGGACGACAGGCACAACGGCCAGTTCGGCGCGGATTGCGCCCGATGCCACAACACCCGCACGTTCTCGGGTGCAAGGAGAAGCAAACAATGAGCGTCATCGCCACCGTTCGGCGGGCCGGGCTGGTTGTTGCCGCGGTGCTGGCCTTCGGCGCCGGGCTTGTCGACCCTGGCGTTGCCCAGACGCCGTTCGGCACATCCTTCGATCACATGTCGACCGGGTGGCCGCTGGAAGGCTCGCACCGTAGCGTTGATTGTGCTTCATGCCACGTGGGCGGAATCTTCGAGGGCACGCCCCGGCAATGCGTGGCCTGTCATTCGCGAGCCGGGCTGGTCAAGGCCACCGGGCCGTCGATCAAGCACATCCGGACCACCGAGGAATGCGATGCGTGCCATCGCGAGACCACCTGGTCCTACGTGAGGCCGGTCGACCACAACGCCGTGGTGGGCACCTGCTTCAGCTGCCACAACGGCCTCACGTCCACCGGGAAGCCGCCGGATCACATTCCGACCAGCAGCGACTGCGAGGCCTGCCACTCGACGCGCGCCTGGACGCCGGCGGGCTGAATTCCGTGAGCATCGTCCGCGAGCTGTCAATCGTCGTGCTGCTGGTGGCCAGCAGCGTCGCTGCGGCGGCGCCGGGCGAGATCGTTTCCGTCCTGGTTTCGAGGACTGGCGGTACTGCCGATGTGGAGATCCGGTTCGCATGCCCGAACCGGCTCGTGGGAAGTTCGCCGGGTATCGCGACGGCGCTCAGCGAGATCACGCTCGTCCGGACGGGCAACTGTCCCGGTGCGGATGACTCCATCAGGGACGCTACGCGGCCGGCTGGCCGCGAGCTTGCCGCGCTGGACGAGGTGGAGTACACGGCCCGGCCCGGGACCAACGCCACGTTGCGCCTGCACTTCGATCGCCCGGTGCTCGTCGTCGCAGACCAGAGTGGCGACCTGCGGGGCCTGCACGTGCGAGTCGAGATCGTCGCCGGCGCCACGCCGGGCACGCCGGCGCAGGCCGTTCCCGTCGTGCCGTCGCCGATGCCCCGCCCGGGACCGACCCCGGAGCAGATTGCGCGGGCGGAGGAGCGGGCGCGGCTTGCCTCGCAGCCGAAGGGCGCGGTGGCGGCAGCGGCGCCAGGCTTCGTGCTGAACCTGCGCTCCGCGACCAGCCCGATCGACATGGGTTCGGAGTCCGCGGGCCTTGCACGGCAGGGCCAGACGCTCTACGTGTCCGATCTGCAGGTGGGCGACCAGCTGTGGCACCGGTTGCGCCTTGGCTTCTTCGCCACCGAGGCGGAGGCGAACGCCATGCTCGCCGGCCTGCGTTCACGCTATCCGGACGCGTGGGTGACGAAGGCCTCCGTTGCCGAACGCCTGGCCTCCGGAGCCGTCACGACCGCTGTACCGCAGGGTCCGGTGACGGCCGGACCGGTCGCTGGACCGCCCGGCGACGGGCAACCGGCCGAACTGCTCGAGCAGGCGCGTGGCGCCATCATCGACCAGGACTATCCGCGCGCCATCGACCTCACTACGCTAGTGCTCGCGGCGCCGCCGGGTGCCGAGACGGCGGCGGCCCGCGAACTGCTCGGGCTCGCGCGGGAGCGCAGTGGCCAGGTAACGCAGGCGGCGGCGGAGTACCAGCGGTACCTGGCCGAATACCCTGATGGCGACGGCGCGGGCCGCGTCCGGCAGCGGCTTGCGGCGCTGACGACGGCGCGCGAGCAGCCGAAGGAGTCGATCCGGGGCCAGGCCGCGGATCGCGACAGCGCCTGGGACGTCTACGGCGGAATCTCCCAGTACTATCGTCGGGACTCGATCGATTTTGGCGGTGAATCCGGGTCGGTGGATCAGGCCGCCATCTTCTCCGATGCCGAGGTCGTGGCCCGCCACACCGGCGAGCGCTTCGATTTCGAATCGCGGGCAACCGTTGGCTACAGCTACGACATGTCCGGCGGAGACGATGATCCTGACAACGAGACCCGGATCTACAACCTGTACATGGACCTTAACGACCAGGCGCTGGGTCTTTCCACCCGGCTTGGCCGGCAGACCCTGCGTAACCAGGGCGTTCTCGGGCGCTTCGACGGCGGAATCGTGTCCTGGCAGGTGGCGCCGTCGTACCGGCTGAATGTGCTTGCCGGCCTGCCGGTCTATAACCCCAACGAGACTGTCGAAACCAGCCGCACGTTCTACGGCTTCAGCGTCGACGCGCTGAACCTGCTCGACCTGTTCGACGTGAACGTGTTCATGAACATCCAGGAAGTTGACGATGTCAACGACCGCGAGGCCGCGGGCGTCGAGGTCCGGTACTTCGGCGGGAACAGGGCGCTGATTGCGTCGGTGGACTATGACTTCGGCTACAGCGAGCTCAACAGCGTGGCGGCGCTCGGCAACTGGACCTTCGATAACAGCCTGACGGTCAACGGGCGCTTCGACTGGCGCAACTCCCCGTACCTCACCACCGAGAACGCACTGATCGGCCAGCCGGCCTCGAGCATCCAGGACCTGTTGCTGACCTATACGGAGGGCGAGATCCGCCAGCTGGCCCTGGACCGTTCCGGGGCCATGCAGAGCTTTGCACTGGGCGTATCCCGCCCTGTCTCGGAGCACTTCCAGGTCAGCGCGGACGTCACGGCCTCCCGGTACGACGGGACACCGGAATCGGGCGGCGTGCGGGAGACGCCGGACTCCGGGACGCTCATCTATTCCTACCTCAGCCTGATCGGGATGAGCCTGATCCGGGAGGGAGATGTCTCCGTCCTCAGCCTCCGCTACTCTGACAGCGGCGCGTCGAAGTCCACCGCGGTGTTCCTCGATACGCGGTACCCGTTGGGCCAGGCACTGCGGCTGAATCCCAGGGTGCTGGTGTCCTACCGGGACATCGTCGCCGGAGATGCGACGGAACTGCTCGTCCGGCCAGGCATCCGCATGCTCTACCGCATGACACGCCAGCTGCGCCTCGAGTTCGAGGGCGGCGGAGAGTTCGGCAGCCGCGACAGCGGCGACGAGTCGAACAACTCCACGGGCTACTACGTCTATATGGGCTATAGCGCGGACTTCTGATCATGGGTGCGGCAGCAAACACCCGAATCATGGTAGCGGCGGTCGTAGTGTCGGCGTCGCTCGTCGCTTCCTGCGGGACCGCCGGGCCTGGCCGGCGGGCCGGGGAATACCTGGACGGGGCGACTGGCGCGACGATCACCCGCGTCGAGCAGCCCTTCGTTCTCTTCAGTGAGGATCCGGCGCGCGCGGCCAATGCCCGCGACTACATTTCCGCGGCGCCTCTGGCGGTAAACCAGTCCGGCAAGCATTCCTGGTGGCTCTGGCTGGCCCTGTGGAGCACCATCGATCGCGGAGTCTCCAGCGGCGACGCCCGGCTGGCGGACGTGGCGGCGATCCAGCTCATCGTCGACGGGGAGCCCATGGAACTGGACCTCGGTACGCAAGTGGACCGGATCCCGGGAGTCACGGACGTCCCGTACGCGGCGCCCGTCGCCACGGCGAGGACCTTCATGCTGCCGCTGACGGGCAGCCAGGTCACGCGCCTCGGCCGTGGCACCCGCATCGTCATTCGCACGGAGCTGACCGGGGGCACCGCCCTGCTCTGGGAGCCGTGGATCGGGAGCGGCAACTGGACGGGTTTCGCCGAACTGGCCGCTGCTGTTCCGGGCGGCACGCCGTAGCAACCGGCCCGCGCGCCGCCCCGCTGCCCGGACCTTCGACTACACTCCCGGTCGTGTCCTGACCCGGAGTTGCCGCCCATGCAGTCCCGCGCCGCCATTGCCCTTGCCGCCGGCCAGCCGCTCGTCGTAGATACCGTGGAGGTCGATGGCCCGCGTGCCGGCGAGGTCCTGGTCGAGATCCGGGCGACGGGCGTCTGCCACACGGACGAGTTCACGCTGTCCGGCAAGGACCCCGAGGGGCTGTTTCCCTGCATCCTCGGTCACGAGGGCGCCGGCGTCGTGGTAGACGTGGGCCCCGGCGTGACCTCGCTGAAGAAGGGTGACCACGTAATCCCGCTCTACACGCCGGAATGCCGCCAGTGCAAGTTCTGCCTCTCCGGCAAGACCAACCTGTGCCAGGCCATCCGCGAGACCCAGGGGCGGGGCGTCATGCCCGACGGCACCAGCCGGTTCACGGCCCATGGCAAGAGCGTGCTCCACTACATGGGCACCTCCACCTTCTCCAACTACACGGTGTTGCCCGAGATCGCCGTGGCGAAGATCCGGGAGGACGCGCCCTTCGACAAGGTCTGCTACATCGGCTGCGGCGTCACCACCGGCA
>CAZTGY010000035.1:0-14155 GCA_964613445.1 uncultured Chromatiaceae bacterium
CGGCGCCGATCAGGTTGGTCACCACCAGTACCCGCTGCCCGTTCTTCGCGGCCGTTTCGACCACTTCCCGCAGCTTCTTCACGTTGGCGTCCCTGATCTCAGGGGGCGCGTCGTCCTGCAGGGTCATGCCACGGACATCGGCAAAGCCCCCGTCCTTCTTGATGTTCTTGGCCAGTTCCGCGAGCACCCGGAGTTCCTCCGCGTTGTCCGCGGCCGACGACGGTCCATGGCCTGCGATGATCACCACTTCCTTCTTGGGGTCCTGGCTCAGCTCGAGTGCATGGTCGAGCAACACTTCGGCGACCAGGGGATCATCGCCGGGCGGCTTGACGAACAGGAGCTTTGCATCGGTCTTCACGCGCGGCACGGAGGCAAATTCGGCCTTGTCCTGCTTGCCGAAGATGTAGAGCCACTGCCGGTAGAGCTCATTGGTGCCGGACGAGGTAATCGGGACCACGGCGATCTTCTTCGCCCCCGCGGCCTTGAGGTCGTCGAGGGCCACCTGGATGTGGTCGGACATCATCATGGCCATGCCGACACCCATGGACGTGGGGAAGATGTCCCCCATGGGCTGCACCTGCTGCCTGAACATCTTGTCACCCTGCTCGCGGAAGCCGTGCATCAGGATCAGCACGCCTTGGTCGCCCTTGATGTCCGGCGGGCTGATGTACCAGGCGTACTCCGGGCCCATCATGTCCATCGAGAGGGCGATCTCGGCGTCGCTGTAGTTCTTGTACAGCGCGATCTTGTCGCGCAACTCCTTGGTGAGTGACGGGTCCATCTTGTGCTTCATGCCGTACAGGCTGCGCCCCTCGGCATCCCGGGTGGCATCCATGTCGTGACCGGAATGGTCCATCTGCGAGTGGTCCATGCCACTCATGTCGCTACCCGACTTGTCCGCTGCCTTCTCGGCAGCGAAGGCGCTGAGCGCCGCCAGGCACAGCCCGGTAGTCAGGGCTGCGGGTTTGCTGAAACTGCGTGGGCTACTCGTGGCGGGCATGTCATTCATCTCCAGCGGTCCGGGTTTGAGTCAGGGCCTGAATGGGAATCGTCTGCGTTCATCGGATCCTATGCGGGGTTCCGGCTGCTGATCAACTGCCGGCGGAAGAAGCGCCAGATCTCCTCTGCTGCAGGTACGTCATGATTCGTGCGCCCGAGTATCCGCGGCATGGACTTCACGGGGTGCGGAATGGTGTGGCCGCCACCATGGATGGTGATCAGGTCAACCTCGGGGCGGTCACCCGCAGACCACACCATGCGACTCGCCACGGTGCCGTCCGCCGGGTCATTGTCGGGGTACCGGTGCTCGAAGGGCGGCTCCACGTATCCGGCGAGCTTGCTGAAGTACCGCGCCGTGTCCAACGCTGATTGCACGGCGCCACGGCGATTGAACGAGCCCAGGTGCCAGATTTCGCCACCCTCGTAGGGACTGACCGGATCCGCGTCGCCGTTCAGCAGCAAGACCGGGACGGCCTTGCCGACGGGCGTGCACCCGGAGTTGGATTCGGCAGGCAGGCTCGCCGCAATGGCGGCAACGCCCGCGACGAAATCAGGCGCCTCGAGCGCCAGCCGCAGTGCCATGTGGCCGCCATTGGAAAGGCCGGTGACGAACACTTCCTCTGCGTCAATTTGCCGCGCCCCGAGCGCAGGGTCTCCACCCAGCCGGGCGACGACTGCGCGCAGGAAACTCACGTCGTCGACGCCGAGGCGTTTCGCCGCGAAGTCGCCCTCGCGGCGGCAGTCGTTCCAGTGGCCCTCGAATCCCTCCGGATAGACGACCACGGCCCCTTCACGGTCGGCGAGCTGCTCGAACGCCCACGCGGTGGCGCTGCGCATGCGCTCGGCATTGCTGCCCGAACCGTGCAACACGAGAACCACCGGCAAAGGGTCGGCCAGTCGCCGGGGAATGTACGCGAGGAACGAGCGACTGATGCCGTCGACATCGAGGCGGCGCTGTTCGACCTTGCCGGTGAGTGCGGGCTGCGGGAACGGGGGCGTGCGCAATCCCCAGGTCCAGAGTGCGACGCCCGCTGCCAGGGTCAGGACGACCAGGGCAGCGACGGCTCGTGCCAGCACTGAGCGAATCGACATGTGACTTCTGATCGCGCCTGAAGGCGCTCCTACTTCCAGTCCTTGAGGTACTCGTCCCACTTCCCGTCCACGAGCGGGAAGCAACCGGGGGCGCCCTTCACCAGCAGGTCGCGGTTCAGCGGCGCCCAGTTCTTCGGGCCGCCCTCGGCTTCGAGCTGGCGCGTGGCGTCGATGATCATCTTGCTCGACAGCGCCCAGTGCTTGCGGCTCGGATCCGGCATCATCATCTGGGTCTGCGGGATCATCAGGCTGGCGGACGGCTGCCAACGCGCGCCGAGCGCGTGCAGTATCTGGCTGGGCTCCAGGATGTTGATGTCCTTGTCCACCACGATCACGACCTTGTTCAGGCCGATGTTGGCGGCCAGGTACTGGCCGGCGGCCATGCCCTCGCCCGGCAGCTTCTTGTCGATGCTGATCACGATCACGCCGTTGGCGCCCCGGGGCGAGTAGAGCCCCGTGAGGTTCGGGATGAGCTTGCGGTACATGAAGAAGTTCGCCGCGATCTGGGGCGAGCGTGGCATGTCACAGGTCAGCCCGGTGAACGAATTGACGATCCAAGGCTTCTCACGGTGCGTGATGCACTTGATGTTCATGAAGAAGTTGTTCGGCTTCATGGGGCCCAGGTAACCGTACATCTCGCCGTAGGGCCCTTCGTCAAGGCCCTCGTCCAGCGGCACCTCCCCTTCGATGATCATCTCCGCGTGGGCCGGGACCCGAATGTCACTGGTCTCGCACTTCACCACCTCGAGGGGCCTGCCCCGCAGGCCGCCGGCGAATTCCAGCTCGTCCTCCTGGAAGCCGGCCATCTTGGTGCTGCTGGCGCAGAACGTGAACGGATCCGCGCCCACGGCGATGGCCACTTTCGCCACCTTGTCGCCCCGCTTGCGCATGGACGTGAGGATGCGCCAGCCATGCTGGCTCGGCTCGGGGTTGATGCTGATGCGCTTGCCGTCCCGCACCTGGCACCGGTAGGTGCCCGTGTTCTTGCCGAACTCCGGGTCGTCCATGATCACCGAGGTGATATTGACGTAGCGCCCGGCGTCGGCCGGGTTGTTCTTCAGCCAGGCGAACTTCTCGATGTCCACGGCGTCGCCCTTCAGGATCACCTGCTTGCAGGGCGCTGCGCGTGGATCGCCGACCTCCACGGGCGGGATGCGCCTCCAGCCACCGGACGGGTCGAGCCGCTTCTCCATCTCCTGCATGACCGCGCGGTACATCTGCTGGTAGTCGCTGGTGATCCCGGGCACGCCGAAGAGCACCGCCTCGTCGGGCCAGCGGCCGTAGGGATTGGCGAGCAGCGGCCCTTCCATCCATCTTCCGTTGATCCTGATGCGGTCCACCATGAAGGCGGGCGCCTGCTCGATGCCGAACTTGTCGATCAGCCGGTAGGCGAAGGCCGTGACCTCGTACTGGTCCTGGTCCATGGCCTCGACGTGCAGGACCCTGCCCCGGGCATCGAGCTCGCGGACGTAGTCGCGGATGGAGTCGAAGGTGGACCCGGGTGGCGTGGAAACGGGACGGGGGGCGGCGGCGTTCATGGCGTGTCCTTGCAGGCCTGTACCTGCCACCATAAGCCCCGCGCGGCGAACCGGATAGGGGCTTGCCCGTGCCTGACCGATCCGGCCCGCCCGTATACTTCCCCGCCCCGCAGCCAGATGCCGTACAGATCATGTCCGACCGTTCGGCCGGCTACGTCACCGACGTGGGCTACACCTTCGGGTACCAGGCCGCGCTGAACCCGCTGGCCACCCGCCTCGCGTTCCTGCGGGCAGGGCTGGAGCCGCCACGCATCGCAACCGCCTGCGAACTGGGCTTCGGCCAGGGCGTGAGCCTCGCCGTGCACGCCGCGGCATCGCCCGTGAGCTGGTGGGGCAATGATCTGCTGCCGGAGCACGTGCGCTTCGCGCAGTCGCTGGCCTCCGCCGCTGGCGCCGACAGCGTGCTGGTCGAAGCCACGTTCGAGGAGTTCACGCGGCGCAGCCCCGACCTGCCGTGCTTTGACTTCATCGGCCTGCACGGGGTACTGAGCTGGGTATCGGCCGGGAACCGGGCCTGCATCGCCGAATTCGTGCGCGACCGGCTCGCGCCCGGTGGCGTCGTGTACACCGGCTACAACGCGCTGCCCGGCTGGGCAGACATGGTGCCGCTACGCCGGCTGATGACCGAGCACGCCGCCCGGACTGGCACCGGCGGCACCGTCGGCCGTATCGATGCCGCCCTCGCGTTCACGGCACGCGTGCTCGACACCCACCCGCTGTCGATGCGCGCGACGCCGGGCGTGCCCGGGCGGTTCGAACGGCTGCGGCTTGCCGACCGCCGCTACCTCGCGCACGAGTACTTCAACCGGGACTGGGATCCCCTGTACTTCGCGGACGTGGCCGGCCATTTCGGCACCGCAGGGCTGCGCTACGCGTGTCCGGCACAGCTCCTCGATCATCTCGATGCCCTGAACCTGACCGACGGCCAGCGCCGCCTGCTCGGCGAGATCGCCGACCCTGTATTTCGCGAGACTGTAAGGGACTTCGTGACGAATGCGCCGGTCCGGCGCGACTACTGGGTGCGGGATCCGCAACCCATGGGGAGAGACCCGCTGCGTGAGGCCTGGCGCGCGACCCGCATCGTGCTGGTTACGCCTCGCGGGGACGTTCCCGAGCGGGTGACAGGCCCGCTTGGCGAGCTGCGCCTTGCCGGTCCCGTGCATCTCGCGGCGCTGGCCGCGCTCGACGATCACCGGCCTCGCATGATCGGTGAGCTGGAGGCAGAGACGGCGCGCTTTCCACCCGATGAGCTGGCGAGCGCCGTTTTCGAGCTCGCGGCGACCGGGCATGTGGCCATTGCCCAGGATCAGGCGACGATCGGGCACTGCGCTCCCCGCACCGGACGGCTGAATGCGCGGCTCCTGGCGCATGCCGCCACGTCGGATGACATCGCCGTACTGGCCAGCCCGGTGACGGGCGGCGGAGTAGCCGTCGAGTGGCTCGAGCAACTGTTCCTGTCCGCCCTGGCGTCCGGCTGCATGACACCGGAGGAGTGGGCAGCGCACGCGCAGCAGCACGCCACGTCGTGGGACCAGGCGGAACTGACCAGCAAGGCCCGGGGATTCGCAAGACGCCGGCTCCAGGCGCTGCGGGCGCTGGGGGTCGCTGGGGGTCGCGGCTGAAGCCGCTCCTACAGTCGGCGGAGCCGCCGGGGCAGGCTGAACCCCGGCAAGCCGGCGGCACGCCAGGTCGCGCGGGCGCGCTCCATCAGGTCGGCCGGGGGCAAGGAGAACGGCCCCGTCTCCAGGCTCCGGGTGGCATCAATCACCAGCTTGCTGCCGAGCTTCCGGCCCTGCTCATCGGGCGTCACCGCGTGATCCATGCCGGCCGGAAAGCCGGTGAGGATCTCCGTGTCCCGCGCCGGATCGAAGTGGGAGCTCATTACCCAGTCCAGGTCGGTGCGGTCGCGAACGTCGATGTCCTCGTCCACCACCGTGATGCGCTTCAGTGGCGTCGTGCGGGCAATCAGCCGGCCCACATCCTTCGCGTGGCCAGGACGGGTCGGCCGCATGCTGATGACGATATGCGCGGCCCCGCCGCCGAACATGAGGTCGATCCAGGCGTCCCGGACCGTGCTCTCACCGTGGTCGTGGCGCAGCGTCTTCAGGATCAGCCCCGCGTTGGACAGGCTCTGCAGCGTCGTGCTCTCCGACGGCGGCATCTGGCTCGCCAGGCCGTAGTAGATGGCGTCCCGCCGGTGCGTGATGGCGGTGATGCGCGCCACGGGCTTCGGCGCCACGTCGCTCATGTAGCCGGCCGACTCGCCGAAGGGGCCTTCCGGTGCCATCGCGCCGGGCAGCACCTCGCCCTCGATGATGATCTCGGCCGAGGCCGGCACCAGCAGGTCCGAGGTCGTCGCGCGCACCAGCTCCACCGGCGCGCCCTTCAGTCCGCCTGCCACCGTGAGCTCATCCATGCCCATGGGCAGGTTCGCGACGGCCGCCAGGTAGACCGCCGGCTCCGCGCCGATGACCCAGGCGATGGGCGCGGGCCGGCCCTGGTCCAGGTACGAGCGGGCGCAGGCGTGGCCCTGCCGGCCCGGCGCCAGGTTCACGATCACGCTGCGCCCGTCGCGGACCTGGGTGCGATAGACCCCCATGTTCTGGATCCCCGTACCGGCGTGGCGATTCACCACGCAGGTGGTGATGTAGGGCGCCGGGTCGCGGCCGGGGGTCCACACGGGTACCGGCAGGATGCCGAGATCCACCTCGTCGCCCTGGCGCACCACCTCCTGGCATGGGCCGGTGGCGACCGTCACCGGCGGCAGCGGCGCCAGGAGCGCCTGCACCCAGTGCTCGTTGATGTCCGCCGGCCCCACGCCCAGCGCCTGGGCATAGCTGTCCACCGACGCGCCCAGCGCGCCCGTCACCAGGGAAAAGGGCGAGCCGGCCACCTGGTCGAAGCGCAGGCCGAAGCGCTGCTCCATCGGCAGGCCCTGGAACACCCACTTGACCAGGCAACCGGGCTCCCAGAGGCGGTCCACCGGCTGAGGCACCCGCCGCAGCCGGCCGTGCCGTTCGGCGATCTCAAGAAAATCACGCAGCATGATGGCAGGCATTCGTCCCTTCCCGCTTCCGCTCAGCCCGGACCGAGTTCCTGCAATAGCGCAGCAGCCGCGAAGTCGTCCGGATCACTGGCCACCAGCCGCTCCGCATACTGCCGCGCCTCGGCCAGGCGTCCGGCATCCCGGTTGATGGTGGCGAGCGCGAGCAGGATCTCCCGGTCCGCGGGATGGCGCCGGCTGGCGGCGGCGAGCGTGTCCAGCGCACGGGTCGTCTGCCCCGCAGAGTTCAGCGCCACGCCGTACACGTAGGCGAAGCGCGCCGAGTCCGGCGCCAGCTGCGCAGCCCGCTCGAGCTCGCCCAGCGCCGCCGGCAGGCTGCCGCTCCGGACCAGCGCCAGGCCGGACGCGTGATGCAGGTCCGCATTGTCTGGCAGGCGCAGCAGCGCCGCGCGGAGGATGGCGCCGGCGGCGGCCTCGTCGCCCCGCGCGCGGATAGCGTCCGCGAGATTGGCCCACGCGGGTGCGAAGCCGGCGTCGAGTTCCGTGGCCACCCGGTAGGCCGACTCGGCCTCTGCCCGGCGGCCCAGCGCCTGCTCCAGGTTGCCCAGGTTCAGCTGCGCCTCGGGGCGATCGGCATTCACCGCGAGCGTGGCGCGGAAGTCGTCCACCGCACGTGCCAGCGCGGCAGCCTGGGCCGCCGTCATCAGGTCCGGCGACGCGCCGGCGAGCCAGCGGGCCGCTTCCGCCCGTACGCCGAGGACCGGGTCCTTGAGCAGGGCGCCCGCGGCCCTGACACGCAGGTCGGCGGGCAGTCCCTCGAGCGCCAGGGCCGCACCGTACCGGACCAGCGGCTCCGGGTCGGCCGCGCCGGCCGTGATGGCCGGCTCGAGTGGCGGGCCGGGAAAGCGCGCCAGCTCGGCCAGCGCCGTGGCCCGGACGATCGAGGGCACCGCGTCGTCCCGCGCCAGCAGGGCCAGCGCCGGCGCCACGTGGACGTCACCACTGCGCGCCGCGTGAAAGACGTCGCCATAGTGCCGTGCATCGTCCACGGGACCGTGCCAGCGCTCCACGGCGTCCGCGGCCCAGGCCGCCGGCTTCTCCGCGTGGCAGGATGCGCAGGCGTTCGGCGTGCCGATGCGCACCGACAGGTCGGGCCGCGGAATACGGAGGCTGTGATCCCGCCGCAGGTCCACGCCCATGTAGGTGCGCTCGGGCATGTGGCAATCCACGCACCGCACTCCCGTAGGAGCGCCTTCAGGCGCGACCCGATGCCCCGTATGCGCCGCCACCTCGAACTTCGCCGGACTGTGGCACTGGCCACATAGCGCATCGCCCTCCGCCCGCAACTTCAGGCTGTGGGGCTCGTGGCAGTCGCTGCAGCCAACGCCGGCCAGGAACATGCGGCTCTGGCGGAACGACCCGTACTCGAAGACCTCGTCCCGGATCTGGCCGTCGGGGTAATAGAGGCCCTCGGTGAGCAGCGCCGGCGCGTGGGTGGCGAGCAGCGGCTGGCCGTAGGCGTAGTCCTCCGTCAGCACGCCGCGCCGCGCGTGGCAGCGCCCGCAGGCCTCGACCTCCACGTCCGCCCGGGACTCGCCCGTGCGCACCGGCTTGCCGGCGGTTTCATCCCAGGCCCAGGTGCCGGCGCTCCGCAGGCTGACGGCGAGGCCGCGGGCCGGGTCTGCCCCGGGCTTGCCGCCGGCTTTCGCCCACGCCACGTGGCGGGAGCCCGGCCCGTGGCAGGCCTCGCAGCTGACGTCAGCTTCCGACCAGGTCGTCTGGTAAGTCCTCGTCGCCGGGTCGTACCCCTTCCGGAGGTTCGTGGAGTGGCACTCCGCGCACTGGTAGTTCCAGGTCTGGTCGATCCCCGTCCAGTGGAGCGGGTCACCGGGCTTCAGGTCCTGGCCGGGGTAGAGGTCGTACCAGCGCTGCCCGCCCGCCGCCTCCGGCCGGTCGTCCCATGCCACGCCGAAGGCCTGGAAGCGGCCAGCCGGAAACGGGACCAGGTACTGCTGCAGGGGCGCCACGCCGAAGGTGTACGCGACCGGCAGCTCGGCCGGCTTGCCGTCCGCGCCGCTGGTGCGGATCAGGAAGCGGCCGTCCTGCTCGACGAAGGCCGCGGTGACGCTCCGGCCCTCGAACGGGACACCATCGAAGCGGCCGCGGACGGACCGGTCCGTGGGCTCCTGCATCGCGAGGTCGTGGTGGGACCCGGACCAGGCCTCAAGCTCGCGCACGTGGCAGGTCCCGCAGGTGTCGCGTCCCACGAATACCGGCTTGTCCGGCGCAGCCGGCGGCTTGCCGGGCGAGCAGGCGGCGCCCGACAGCAGGACAGGAATGAGAATGGCCAGGCGCACGGGCGCAGGGTAGTGCCGAACCCCGGGCCGGTCCACTACACTGCCGGGCCAATGAAATGGTTGAAACGCATCGTCCTCGGCTTCCTCGGCCTGCTGGTCCTCACGTGGCTCGGGCTCGTCGTCTACGCCTACTGGCCCACCGGCATCGAGGAAGTGCCCGCGGTGAACCTGGCCGGCCCCGCGGACCGCTTCGTCAGCGTGGACGGCGTGAACATCCGCTACCGGACCTGGGGCGAGCCCGGACCCGACAAGCCGACGGCCCTGCTGATCCACGGCTTCGCCAACTCCCTGCAGAGCTTCCGGCGCCTCGCGCCGCTGCTGACGGACCGGTATTACGTGGTGGCCTACGACATGCCCGGTTACGGACTGTCGGACAAGCCGGCACCCTTCGACTACCAGAACGCGCACCAGGCGGAGATCGGCAAGCGGCTCATCGAGACGCTCGGGCTCGAGCGGGTAGTGGTGGGTGGCCACTCGCTGGGTGGCGCCATCGCACTCCGCATCGCGCTTCAGTCGCCCGAGGTGATCGGCCTCGTCGTGATGAATCCCGGCATCATCACCACGGGCGTGCCGCCCATCGCCAAGTACCTGGTTTTCCCGTTCCCGCGCATCCAGGCCAAGCTCTTTGGTGACCCCGAATTCCGCACCGGCTTCCTGAAGCGCTCCTTCGTGGATCCATCCATCGTCACGGATGACGTGGTCAGGGACCTGAGCCTCACGTCGCGCAGCCAGGGCTACCTCCGTGGCATGACGAACCTGATGGGCCAGTACGCCGACGCGGATGAAGTGCCGATGCTGCCACGGCTCACCGTGCCCTCCCTGATCGTCTGGGGCCAGCAGGACCGGGGCAAGCCCGCGGGCGAGTTCGAGGAACTGCGGGCGAAGCTGCCCTTCAACACAGCGGTCCTCGTGCCGACCTCGGGCCACTACGTGCAGGAAGAGGCCCCCGCCGAGACGGCGGCGGCCATGAACGCCTTCGTCGACCGCGTTCTGCCACCCCGATAGGAGCGGCTGGTAGGAGCGCCTTCAGGCGCGATCCGGCAAACAGATCATGACCACGATAGGCACTCCCCTCGCCCCCCACGCCATCCGCCTCCTCCTCCTGGGTTCCGGCGAGCTGGGCAAGGAAGTCGCGATCGAGGCCCAGCGCCTCGGCGTCGAGGTGATCGCCGTCGACCGCTACGCCAACGCACCGGCCATGCAGGTGGCCCACCGGTCCCACGTGATCAGCATGCTGGATGCGGCCGCCCTCCGCGGCATCATCGACAGGGAGAAGCCCCACTACATCGTTCCCGAGATCGAGGCGATCGCCACGGCGGAACTGGTGAAGCTGGAGGCAGAGGGCTACACCGTCATTCCGACGGCCCGCGCCGCGCAGCTCACGCTGCAGCGGGAGGGCATCCGGCGGCTCGCGGCCGAGACGCTGGGACTCGCCACCTCACCGTACCGCTTTGCCGACACGCTGGAGGAGTACCGCGCGGCGGTGGCCGCGATCGGCATGCCCTGCGTCGTGAAGCCGGTGATGTCGAGCTCGGGGAAGGGCCAGAGCACCGTGCGCAGCACCGCCGACGTGCAGAAGGCCTGGGACTACGCGCAGGGCGGCGGCCGTGCCGGCGCGGGGCGCGTGATCGTCGAGGGCTTCATCGACTTCGACTACGAGATCACCCAGCTCACCATCCGCCACGCCGGGGGCACCACCTTCTGCGAGCCGATCGGCCACCTGCAGGCCGATGGCGACTACCGGGAATCCTGGCAGCCCCACCCGATGAGCCCCAAAGCCCTCCAGGAAGGCCGGCGCATCGCCGCCGCCGTCACCGGCGAGCTCGGCGGCCGCGGCATCTTCGGCGTGGAGCTCTTCGTGAAGGGCAACCAGGTCTGGTTCAGCGAGGTGTCCCCCCGCCCCCACGACACGGGCCTGGTCACGCTGATCTCCCAGGACCTCTCCCAGTTCGCCCTGCACCTGCGGGCCATCCTCGGCCTGCCGATCCCGAACATCGCCCAGCACGGGCCGTCCGCCTCCTGTGCCCTGCTGATCGAGGGCGACACGGCAGACCTGCAGTTCCACAATGTCGAGGCGGCGCTGGCGGAGCCCGACACCGCACTGCGCCTGTTCGGCAAACCGGAAGTGCGGGGCAAGCGGCGCATGGGCGTGACGCTGGCGCGCGCCGCAACTCTCGACGACGCAGGCGGCAGGGCGCGCAGCGCCGCCGCCGCGATCACGACAGCCCCGTAGGAGCGGCTTGAGCCGCGAGGCCGGGCCTACCGCCGGCGCGCGAAGCGCCCGAGCACGCCCAGTGCGGAGGCGAACAGCCAGGCGGCGCCCGGCACCGGGACGACGGAGATCGGCACTTCGCCGTAACCCGCGCGCACGTCGTCCCACCAGGCGTCACCGGAGAGGCCCACGTAGGCGGGGTTGCCCGAGCCGGGGCCCGAGTAGCTACCGAGTGCGATCGTCTGGTTGATGCCCGTGCCGGTGATACGCATCTGCATGCCGGCGCCCATGGCGGTGGTGTGGACCATCTCCAGGAGCAGCCACTGACCGAAGACCTGCGGGCCCAGGTTCGGCTGGGCCAGACCGGAGTTCGAGGTGCAGGAGTTCGCGTAGGCCTGGCCGCTCGCATTGCCGAAGCCGCGGTTGCCGATGTCCAGCAGCGGGCAGCCGCCGAGGCCGTTGACGAGGGTGAAGCGGACGGAGGCGCCCGGGTTGATCCAGACGCGAGCCTGAACCCACCAGTCATAGGTGGGGTGCAGCGTGAAGCCGCCGCTGTGGAACGGGTATTCCCCGCCGCTGCTGCCGTAGTTGGGGTCGCCGGGGACCGGAGTGGCGTCCAGGGCCTTGGCGATCACGCGGGTATCGGAGGTGGTGCGCAGCGACTGGGTGCCCGAGAATGCCCGGTCATTCACGATGCGCGCCCGCACCAGCTGGCCGCCCTCGATCACGGAATTGTAGCCGCCCCAGCCACCCTGGCCGGTGGCGTTGGGGTCATTCGAGATATTGCCGACCGCGAAGGTGGGCGACTCGAAGTTGGCGTTGAGCGTGTAAAGCGTCGCGGCGGATGCTGGCGCCACGACACAGCCGAGGACGATTGCCAGCGGGACGAAGCGGTTCATGGATCCTCCCAGGAGTCACCGGCCGGATCTTCTGGTTACTGTGGTTCGACTTGCCCTGGTGCTGCCAGGGCACGGTGGCCGGACTCGCAATAAAAATAATCCCGCTGGCGCATGGCGGCAAGGGCTCGTGCGACATAAGTCGCCGCGGGCAAACCCGTGTCGCGGCTGAAGCCGCTCCTACGGGGCGTTACGCCGGCTGCGCGCCGTCGGTGTCCAGCAGCGCGTCGACCTCGTCCAGCTGCAGCTCGAAGATGCGGGCGTAGACGCCGCCCTTCGCCAGCAGCTGGGCGTGCCGCCCCTGCTCGACCACGCGACCCTGCTCCAGGACGAGGATGCGGTCGGCGTTCTGCACGGTGGACAGGCGGTGGGCGATGGTCAGCGTGGTGCGGCCAGACTGCAGCTCGCGGATGGCGGCGTTCACCTCCCGCTCGGTCTCCACGTCGAGGTTCGAGGTTGCCTCGTCCAGGATCAGGATCGGCGCGTCCTTGAGGAGTGCCCGGGCGATCGCCAGGCGCTGCCGCTGGCCGCCGGAGATCTTGGAGCCCATCTCGCCCACCGGCGTGTCGTAGCCCTGGGGCAGGCTGTCGATCCAGGCCTTCAGGTTCGCCCGGCGCGCCGCCTGGTCGATCTGCGCCGGCGTGGCATCCAGCTTGCCCATGCGGATGTTGTCGCCGATGGTGGTGTTGAACACGTAGTTGCGCTGGGAGACCACCGCCACCAGGTTACGCAGTTCCTCGAGCGGGAGGTCGACGATCGGCCGGCCACCGATCCGGATGCTCCCGCCGGAGGCGTCCCAGAAACGCAGCAGCAGGTTCACGATCGTGGACTTGCCGGCGCCACTCGTGCCGACCAGCGCCACGTGCTCGCCCGGCGCCAGGTCGAAGCTGATGCCCTTCAGGATGGCATTGCCTTCCTGGTAGCCGAACTGCACGTTGTCGAAGGACAGGGCCGGCGTGAGCTTGCCGGCGGGGCCCTTCGGCAGGTCCTTCACCGTTGGCTCCTGGTCCATGAGCTCGAACAGCCGGTCGGCGCAGACGATGGACACGCGATAGTCGTTGATCACGTTGTTCAGCCCGATCACGGCCTCGAAGCTCGTGATGACGATGGCGAAGACGACCGGCAGGTCCCGCAGGACGTCCACGGCGCCGGCCTGCACCAGGTCCTGGCCCACCCACAGCATGGCGACCGCCGCCGCTGCCACCACGAATTCGGTGACCCCCTTCTGGAAGGCGTCGGCCCGGGTCAACTTCTCCTGGCCGCGGCCCAGCTCCTCGCCGAGCCGGCGCGCCTCGTCCCGTCGCCGCTGGCCCGCGCCGAAGGCCAGCGTGTCGCGCAGGCCCTGGAAGCTGTCAGTGAGGAAGGCATTCACCTCGCCCTGGACTCGCCGCCAGTCCGCGTCGCCGGACCCGCCTATGACGGCAATCAGCGTGGGCAGCACGATGATCATGAACAGCATGAAGGGCAGCAGCGTCCACGCGAACGCCGGGTTGATGGCGTAGAGCCAGCCCATCAGGGACGCCGGGACGATGATCGCGCAGATCGCCGGGGCGATCGTGTGCGCGTAGAACGGCTCGACCCGCTCGCAATCGTTGATCACGCGGGAGATGGCATCGCCCGTCCGTAGCGACCCCATCCCGGCGGGCGCCAGGGGCTCCAGCCGCTTGTAGAAGTCGTTGCGCAGCATCGCCAGCAGCCGGAACGCCACGTAGTGCCCCGTGAACTGCTCGATGTAGTGGGCGAGGCCGAGCCCGAAGGCACCGAGCACCAGCCAGCCCGCAATGGACCATAGCTCGCTGCTGGTCGGGTTGGCGACGAACCTTGCCACCGACATCGCTGCCACCGCGACCAGGATCGTCGCGCCCCAGAGCTTGCCGGTTCGTGCCGTGACCGACACGGCCATCACGCCGTTGAGGGGCTTCATGAACCGCAGGAGCCGGAACATCGTGCTCCAGTGGGACTTCTTCCGCGTGCTCATGCCACACCCCCGGCGACCGCATGGCCGCCTTCCATCGTGCGTGTCGTACCCACCATCTTCGCGTAGGTGCCGTTCCGGG
>CAZTGY010000036.1:0-1622 GCA_964613445.1 uncultured Chromatiaceae bacterium
TACCTGGCCCGGGAAGAGCAGATCTTCGCGTCCGTGCGCCATGAGGTCACGGAGAAGCTCCCGCCCGAGGCGCGCGTCGTCATCAACCGCTACTTCGAAGGCAGCCCCGTTTTTCCCGAACGCTTAGCCAACAACTGGAACCGCTCCTACGTCATGGAGCCCGACGGCCCGCCCCGGGGCGCGGTCGTGCTGTTGCACGGCCTGACCGACTCTCCCTACAGCCTGCGTCACGTCGCGCAGCGTTACCGCGACCGCGGCTTCCTGGCCATCGGCATACGCATCCCCGGGCACGGGACCGTTCCCGCAGGCCTGTCCGACGTGCGCTGGGAGGACTGGATGGCGGCAACGCGGCTCGCCGTCCGGGAGGCGCGCCGTCGCGTCCCCGCGCCGGCGCCACTGCACCTGGCAGGCTTCTCGAACGGCGGTGCGCTCGCGATGAAGTACGCGCTCGACGCGCAGGAAGACCCGACCTTGCCACGGGCGGACCGGCTGATCCTCTTCACCCCGATGATCGGCATCACGCGCTTCGCCCGCTTCGCCGGCTTCGCGAGCCTGCCCGCGCTGCTGCCGCCGTTCGCCAGCGCGGCGTGGCTCTCGGTGACCCCCGAGTTCAACCCGTTCAAGTACAACTCTTTCCCCGTCAACAGCGCGCGGCAGTCCTACCGGCTGACCGACGCGCTGCAGGCACAGGTCACCCGGCTGGCACGGGACGGCCTGCTCGCCGGTTTGCCGCCGGTGCTCACCTTCCAGTCGGTGATCGACTTCACCGTCAGCACGCCGGCGATCCTGAACGCGCTCTACGCCAACCTGCCTGACAACGGCAGCGAGATCGTGCTCTTCGACGTGAACCGCACCCTCAGGTTCGTGCCGATGATGCAGCCCTCGGTCTACGTGGCGCTCGAGCGGCTCGTCCCGACCACTCCGCAGCCCTATCGCTTCACGTCCATCGTCAACGCCAGCGACGTGAGCGACGAAACGCTGGAGCGCTCCATCGCGCCCGGGCAGGTCGTGGCGGAGTCGCGCCCCACTGGCATCAGGTACCCGCCGGGCATCTTCTCGCTCTCGCACCTGGCAATTCCGATCCCGATGAATGACCCGCTCTACGGCATCGAGCCGGACCCGGAGACCCGCGACGACTACGGCACCAACCTCGGCACGCTGTCGGCGCGTGGCGAGCGCGGCGTGCTGGTCGTGGACCAGGATTTCCTCTCCCGGCTGCCGTCGAACCCGTTCTTTCCCTACCTGCTCGAGCGCATCGACGACACCATCGAGCGCCCGTCGGGCCCGAGCGGCCGGAACCTGGCGCCGCTGGGCGCCAGCGGGTTACCGGTACGCCTCGAGGCGATCCTGTCCACTTTCCAGCAGGATGCCGAGGGCCAGCCGTTCGCGGGGCCGTGACCCTAGGCTACGGTCCAGTTCACCAGGCCCGTGTAGGCCGTGAGCAGCACCAGCACGCCGAACACGATCCGGTACCAGGCGAAGACCGTGAAGTCGTGGGACACGACGAAGCGGATCAGCCAGCGGATGCAGAGGAAGGCCGACACGAAGGAAGTCACGAGCCCTACGGCGATGATGCCGAGGTAGTCGGCGGAGAACAGGTCACGATTCGACCACGCGTCGTA
>CAZTGY010000036.1:1632-14103 GCA_964613445.1 uncultured Chromatiaceae bacterium
CACGGCCAGGAAGAACGAGAACTCCGTGGCGGCCCGCCGGGAGAGCCCGAACAGCAGTCCGCCGATGATGGTCGCGCCGGAGCGTGACGTGCCGGGAATGAGCGCGAAGCACTGGGCAAGGCCGACCAGGAGCGCGTCCCGCCAGGTCATCTCGTCCACGCTGTCGATCCGCACCCGGTGTTGCCGGCGTTCTGCCCAGAGGATGACGAAGGCCCCGACAATGAAGGCCATGGCCACCGGCACGGGCCGGAACAGGCTTTCCTTGATAGCGCTGCCGAATAGCAGGCCCAGAACCGCCGCCGGCACGAAGGCCACTGCCACGTTGACCGCGAAGCGCTGGGCTCCCCGGTCCACGAGCAGGCCGGACAGGACGTGGCCGAACCGGGCCCGGTACTCCCAGACCACCGCCAGCATGGCGCCGGTCTGGATCACCAGCTGGAAGATCTTGCCCCTGGCATCGTTGAAGCCCAGCAGGTCTCCCACCAGGATCAGGTGGCCCGTGGAGGAAATGGGCAGGAACTCGGTGAGGCCTTCGACGATGCCGAGGATGAAGGCCTTGAGGAGCAGGACGCCGTCCATGGAACCGCCGGTCCGGGTTGGGGCGCACATGATATCCGCACCAGGCCCGTCTGGCCCGGAACCCGTCGTTGGTGGATAGTTGGCCCGTGGAACCGCGGACGCAATGGAATGTGGGCTACTGGCTGCTGGCCGTGCTCGCGTTCGTCCTGCTCCAGAACTGGTGGCAGGCCCGCCAGCAGGTCGAGACCGTGCCCTACAGCCAGTTCGAGCAGGCCCTGGCGGAGGGCCGGATCAGCGAGGTCCTGGTCTCCGACCGGTACCTGACGGGCAAGCTGCGCACCCCGGACCCCGGCGGCAAGACGCTGCTCGTGGCCGCCCGCGTGGAGCCGGACCTGGCCAACCGCCTGGCATCCTACGACGTCCCCTTCACGCGGGTCGTCGAGAGCACCTTTCTGCGGGATGTGCTCTCCTGGCTCGCGCCCGCCGTGATCTTCTTCGGCCTGTGGTTCTTCCTGATACGCCGCATCACCGACAAGCAGGGTGTCGGCGGCTTCATGAGCATCGGCAGGAGCCGGGCCAAGGTCTACGTGGAAAGGGACACGGGCGTCAGCTTCGCCGACGTGGCCGGCGTGGACGAGGCGAAGGCCGAGCTGCAGGAGGTCGTCGCATTCCTCAGGAACCCTGGCGAGTACAGCCGGCTCGGCGCGAGATTGCCCAAGGGCATCCTCCTGGTCGGTCCCCCCGGCACCGGCAAGACGCTGCTGGCCAAGGCGGTGGCAGGTGAAGCGAAGGTGCCCTTCTATTCGATCTCCGGCTCCGAGTTCGTGGAGATGTTCGTCGGCGTGGGAGCTGCCCGGGTAAGGGACCTCTTCGAGCAGGCCCGGGTGCAGGCGCCCGCCATCATCTTCATCGACGAGCTGGATGCCCTGGGCCGCGCCCGGGGGATGGCGGGAAACATCGGCGGCAACGACGAGCGGGAGCAGACCCTGAACCAGCTGCTGGCCGAGCTCGACGGCTTCGACAGCAAGTCCGGCCTCGTGCTGCTCGCCGCCACGAACCGGCCCGAGATCCTGGATCCGGCGCTGCTCCGGGCGGGCCGCTTCGACCGCCAGGTGCTGGTGGACCGGCCCGACAAGGCGGGGCGCGTGCAGATCCTGAACGTGCACGTGAAGCGGATCCTCCTCGCCGCCGACGTGGACCTCGAGCAGGTGGCTGCCCTGACCACGGGCTTCTCCGGCGCGGACCTGGCCAACCTCTGCAACGAGGCGGCGCTGGCCGCCACCCGCCGCGGCGGCCAGGACGTGACGCTCCCGGACTTCAACACGGCCGTCGAGCGCATCGTTGCGGGCCTCGAAAAGCGCAACCGCGTGCTCAATCCCAGGGAGCGGGAGGTCGTGGCCTACCACGAACTGGGCCATGCGCTCGTGGCGCTCGCCCTGCCCGGCGCCGACGCCATCCACAAGGTCTCGATCATTCCCCGGGGGGTCGGTGCGCTCGGCTACACCATCCAGCGTCCCACCGAGGACCGGTTCCTGATGACCCGGCGCGAGCTCGAGGACAAGATTGCCGTCCTGCTCGGGGGCCGCGCGGCCGAGAAGCTCGTGTTCGGCGACCTGTCGACCGGCGCCGCCGACGACCTGGCCCGGGTCACGGACATCGCCCGGGACATGGTCACGCGCTACGGGATGGTCGAGGAGCTCGGTTACGTCGCGTACGAGGCCGAACGGTCGCGCTTCCTCGAGCTGCCCGGCATGGCGGCGGGCGGCTTCAGCCCGGGCCCGGAGACCCGGGAGAAGATCGACGAGGCCGTCCGCTCCATCGTCATGGGCACCTTCGATCGAGCCTACGGGATCCTCGAGCGGAACCGCGCGGCGCTGGACCGCTGCGCGAAGGAGCTGCTCGTCCGGGAGACCCTGGACAAGACGCTGCTCGCGGAGCTGACGCAGGACCTGGCGAAGGCCGCGCAGGGTGCGCCCATTTGCCGTACTGCATGAGCTGGACAGCTCCGCTTTGTCCCGCGTAACCTCCGCCGTCATGCTGCCCAGGCTCCTTTTGACGGCCCTGCTCGCTGCGCTGCTCGTTCCGCAGGTGGGGAACGCGCACGTCCACCTGTGCCTCGATGGCCAGGGGCCGGCTGTCTCGATGCACACACCGGAGCCGGGCGACAGTTGCAGTCACGTCGATTCGGCCGGCCACCACGACCACGCGTTCGAGGTGGACAGCCCCGCCATCGGCAAGCTCTGGCCGCCGGGCCTCGATGCCGCGCTGCTGGTCGTCGTCCTGGTCCTGTTCGCCGTCGCGCCGCAGCTCCGGATGCTGCCGGTTCTTCCCGACGGGCGGGTACCCGCGCTACCGCCCTATCTCAGGCCACCGCTCCGGGGGCCGCCCGCCTAGTCTCCCCGCGATACGCCGCTGTCGTCGTGCCGCACGCCCGTGCGGCCAACAAGCCGGGAGACCACCATGCTTCTGTTTCGAGCGCGCACCGCGAGTGCGCGCCTGCTGATCGCCGGAACGGCGCTTGCCCTGGGCGCGCTGCTCCCTGCCGGAACGCAGGCCAGCCCCACCGCCGGCAGCGGCGCGGCCCCGCTGAGCCTGGGCCAGGCCATCGAGCGGGCCCTGGCGTCGAATCCCGCGCTCGCGGGCTTTGCCTTTGAGCGGAAGGCCCAGGACGCGCGCATCGCGCAGGGTGGCCAGCGGCCCGCCCTGGAGGCCGCCGTCGAGCTCGAGAATGCGCTGGGCTCGGGTGACTACCGCGGCGTCGATGCGGCCGAGGGCACCTTCGCGCTGTCCCGGGTGATCGAGCTGGGTGGCAAGCGCGGGGCGCGGGGTGCGGCCGCGCGGTCCGGCCGCGAGCTGCTGGCGGTGCAGCAGCAGGCCGCCCAGCTGGACGTTCTCGCCGAAGTCACGCGGCGCTTCATCGCCGTGGCTGCCGCCCAGGAACAGCTTGCCGTCACGCGGGAGGGGGTTCTCCTCGCCAGCGGCACGGTGGACGACGTCGGTCGCCGGGTGCAGGCCGGAAAGTCGCCCGATGGCGAACTGCTGCGCTCCCGCGCAGCCCTCGGCCGGGCCGCGCTCGATGAGCAGCGCGCAGGAGCCGTGCTCGGTGCCGCCAGGCAGAGGCTCGCGGCGACTTGGGGAAGCAACCGCGCGGATTATGGCGACGTGCGGGCCGACCTGTACCGCATGCCCGTGTTGCTCGACTTCGACACGCTCGCCGCCCGCCTGGAGGCGAATCCCGACTTCCTGCGCTTCGCCTCACTGGCCCGGCTGCGCGACGCGGAGATCCGGCTGGCCCGCAGCCTGCGCCGGCCCGACGTCGAGCTTTCGGGCGGCGTGCGCCGGTTCGAGGAGTCGAATGACCAGGCCCTGGTGATGGGCTTCTCCGTCCCGTTGTTCCCGGGCCGGCGGGCGGAGCCCGGCATCGCCGAGGCAGAGGCGCTCCGCGCGCTGGCCGACGTGGAACGCGACGTCGCCTTGATCCAGGCCCGGACCCAGCTCTACGGCCTGTACGAGCAGCTCCGGCAGGCCGTCCGGGAGTCGGACACCCTCCGCGGTGAAATCCTGCCCCAGCTGGACCAGGCCCTGCAGGCGACGAGGTACGCCTACGAGAGGGGGCGCTACGGCTACCTGGAGCTGGTGGATGCCCAGCACGCCTTCCTCGAAGCGCGGGGCGCGGGCCTCGATGCGGCGGTAAGCGCCCAGGAACTGCTGGCCGAGATCGAGCGCCTGACGGGCGAGCCCCTGGCGGCCACGTCCGCCGCCAATGCACTGGAGAACCCATGAACGCGACTCCGACTGCGATTGCACGGCTGCTGCTCGCCGCCGTGCTGCTGGCGCTGGCAACCGGTTGCGGTGACCAGCGAGCGAGCGCCTCCGCCGGCAATGCGGACCCCGCCGCCAGCGAGGCTGGTCATCAACATGCAGGAGAGCATGACGACGATGACCACGAGGAGGATCACGAGGAGGATCACGAAGATCACGAGGACCACGACGGCGAGGACGGGACCGCCGGGCCGATCCGGCTGACGCCCGAGCAGATCCGGGCGGCCTCGATAACGCTGGGCGCGGCAGGTGCTGCCACCATCCGCGAGAGCCTGCCCCTGTATGGAGTCGTAGTGCCGAATGCCGAGCGCGTCCGGGACGTCACGCCCCGGTTTCCCGGCGTCATCCGCAGCGTGTCGAAGCGGCCCGGCGACTCCGTCCGCCAGGGCGAAACGCTGGCGACGGTCGAGAGCAATGAAAGCCTGCAGACCTACGCCCTGACGGCGCCCCTTTCCGGCGTCGTGGCGGCACGCCATGCGAACCCGGGCGAGCAGACTGGCGAGCGGGCGTTGTTTACCGTGGCGGACCTGTCAACGGTGTGGGTCGAGGTGTCCCTTTTTCCGAGGGACCGGAGTCGGGTGCGGGTGGGCCAGCCGGTCCGGGTGAGGAGCGGCGAGACCGGCCAGGCAACGGACGGCAAGGTGGTCTGGGTCGCGCCCTTCGGCAGCGCGAGCAGCCAGACGCTCACCGCGCGTGTCCTGCTCGACAACGCCGATGGTCACTGGTCACCGGGGCTCTATGTCACCGTGGAGGTGACACTGGCCGAGAGCCAGGTGCCCGTTGCCATCCGCGACGAGGCTCTGCAGAGCCTCGACGGGCGCACGGTCGTGTTCGTCGAGGGCCCGAAGGGCTTCCAGGCAGTGCCCGTCGCGACCGGGCGCAGTGATGGCGAGGCCACCGAGATCCTCCGGGGGCTGCAGGCCGGCGATCGCTATGTCGCCGGGAACAGCTTCATCCTCAAGGCGGAACTCGGCAAGGGCGAAGCCGAGCATGAGCACTGAGGTTCGCGCCAATGGTTGACGCCTTCCTCCGCTTCGCCATCGCCCGCCGCTGGGTGGTGCTCTTCTTCGTGATCCTGGTCGCCGGGGCCGGCGCCTGGAACTACCAGCGCCTGCCCATCGATGCGGTGCCGGATATCACGAATGTCCAGGTGCAGATCAACACGAGCGCACCCGGCTACTCGCCCCTCGAGGTCGAGCAGAGGATCACCTACCCGGTCGAGACCGCGATCGCGGGCCTGCCGGCCGTCGAGTACACGCGGTCCCTGTCCCGCTACGGCCTCTCCCAGGTCACGGTGGTGTTTGCCGACGGCACCGACGTCTACTTCGCCCGCAACCTGATCAGCGAGCGGCTCCAGCAGGCGAAGGGCCAGATGCCGGACGGGCTCGAGCCCGGCATGGGGCCGATCGCGACAGGCCTTGGCGAGATCTTCATGTACAGCGTGGATGCCGAGCCGGGCGCCCGCCAGCCGGATGGCCGGCCTTATGACGCCACCGCGCTCCGCACGCTGCAGGACTGGGTGATCCGCCCCCAGCTCCGGCAGGTGCCCGGGGTGACCGAGGTCAACACGATCGGCGGCTACGAGAAGCAGTTCCACGTGACACCCGACCCGGCGCGGCTGCTCGCCTTCGGGCTGGGCTTCCACGATGTCGTGGAGGCGCTGGAGAAGAACAACGCCAGCGTCGGTGCCGGTTACGTCGAGCGCAATGGCGAACAGTACCTGATCCGCTCACCCGGCCAGATCGGCGACATCGAGGCCATCGGGCAGGTCATCGTGACCCACAGGGATGGCGTTCCCATCACCATCCGGGACATCGCCGACGTGGCCCTCGGCAAGCAGCTTCGGTCCGGCGCGGCGACCCACGACGGCAGGGAAACCGTGCTGGGCACGGCCGTCATGCTGGTCGGCGAGAACAGCCGGACAGTGTCCGCGGCGGTTGCCAGCCGGCTGGCAGAGGTGGCGAAGACGCTGCCCGAGGGCGTCACCGCGAAGGCGGTGTACGACCGGACGATTCTCGTGGACAAGACCATCGCCACCGTCCGCAACAACCTGGTCGAGGGAGCCGTGCTGGTGGTGGCCGTTCTCCTGCTGATGCTGGGCAACGTGCGCGCGGCGCTCATCACTGCCATGGTGATCCCCTTGTCCATGCTGATGCTGATCACGGGCATGGTCACCACGAGAGTCTCCGCCAACCTGATGAGCCTCGGGGCCCTGGACTTCGGGCTGATCGTCGACGGCGCGGTGATCATCGTTGAGAACTGCATCCTGCGCCTGGGCGAGCGGCAGCACAGGCTGGGGCGCCTCCTCAGCCTGGAGGAGCGCCTGGACACGGTGTTCACTTCCACCCGGGAGGTTTTCACGCCCAGCCTCGTCAGCGTCCTCGTCGTGATCCTGGTGAACATGCCACTGCTGGCCCTGACGGGCGTGGAGGGGAAGATGTTCCAGCCCATGGCCTTCGCCGTGATCATCGCGCTGCTGGCGGCGCTGGGGCTGTCACTCACGTTCGTGCCGGCGGCCGTCGCCATCTTCCTCACCGGCCGGATCGAGGAGAAGGAGAACCGCATCGTCCAGGTCGCACGCCGGGGCTACGCGCCGGTACTGGACCTGGCCCTGCGCCGGCGGGTCCCGGTGGCCGGAGCCGCCGTGGCCCTGGTCATCTCCTGCGGCTGGCTCGGCACGAGGCTGGGCTCGGAGTTCATCCCGAGCCTGGACGAGGGCGACCTGGCCGTCCAGGCGCTGCGCATTCCCGGCACCAGCCTCACCCAGTCGCTCGAGATGCAGTTCCAGCTCGAGCGGGCACTGGCGGACCTGCCGGAGATCAAGACCTCGTTCTCGCGGGTGGGCACCGCGGAAGTGGCCACCGATCCCATGCCACCGAACATTGCCGACGGCTACGTGATGTTGAGGGAGCGAAAGGAATGGCCCGACCCCGGCAAGACCAGGGCCGAGCTGGCGCTGGAGATCGAGGAGCGCCTCGAGACCGTGCCCGGCAATGCCTTCGAGATCAGCCAGCCGATCCAGCTGCGCTTCAACGAGCTGATCTCCGGCGTCCGGTCGGATCTCGGGGTGAAGGTCTACGGTGACGATCTCGCCCAATTGCTGGCGATCGGCAAGGAGATCTCCGCCGTCCTGAGCGGGATCCCGGGTGCACGCGGCGTGAAGGTCGAGCAGGTCGCCGGACTGCCGGTGCTTACCGTGGAGCCGAATCGCGCTGCCCTGTACCGCTTCGGACTGAATGTCACCGATGTCCAGGCGGTGCTCGCCGCCGCCACGGGCGGCGAGGAGGCGGGACAGATATTCGAGGGCGACCAGCGTTCCGCCCTGGTAGTGCGGCTGCCGGAGGACCTGCGGGGAGACCTGGACGCCCTCGGCCGCCTGGCCATTCCCCTGCCGGGCGACGGCTACGTGCCGCTGGGCGAAGTCGCCGCGCTGCAACTGGCACCCGGCCCGAACCAGATCAGCCGGGAAAACGGCAAGCGCCGGCGGGTGGTGTCGTCCAATGTCCGCGGGCGCGACCTTGGAGGCTTCGTCGCGGAGGCCCGGGAGAAGATCGGCGACGAGGTCCGGCTGCCGACGGGCTACTGGCTGGCCTATGGCGGGACGTTCGAGCAGCTGCAGTCGGCGACGGAGCGCCTGACCCTGCTGGTGCCCATTACGCTGGTGATGATCTTTGCGCTGTTGCTGCTGACCTTCGGCTCCGCGCGGGATGCCGCGCTCGTGTTCAGTGGCGTGCCGCTGGCCCTGACCGGCGGGGTGATTGCGCTCTGGCTTCGCGGCATCCCGCTCTCGATCACGGCGGGCGTCGGCTTCATCACGCTCTGCGGCGTGGCGGTGCTGACTGGCGTCGTCATGGTATCGGCCATCCGGGACCGGCTGGCCGCAGGCCGCGCCATCGACGAGGCCATTCGCGAGGGCGCGATGCTGCGCCTTCGGCCAATCCTGATGGTCGCGCTCGTCGCGGCCTTGGGCTTCCTGCCGATGGCCCTCAACACGACCACTGGCGCCGAGGTTCAGCGGCCGCTGGCGACCGTGGTCATCGGCGGCATCATTTCGTCCACCATCCTGACGTTGCTGGTGCTGCCAGGCCTGTACCGGATGGCCTGGCGGCCAGCTCCCGCCGGCGAATCACGATAGCGCTCACGCACACCAGGCCATTGGCGACGGCAATGGCGATCACCGGCGCGTGGGGGCCGACCGTGTCGTAGAGCCAGCCGCCGCTGGCCGAGAGCGCCAGGATGCCGATGGCGCCGCAGAAGTTCTGCACGCCGAACACGGCGCCGCGGATGCCGGCCGGCGCTTCCTGGGCCAGCAGCACGGACGAGCTCAGCACCGTGCTCGACTGGCCGATGCCCAGGCAGATCAGTGCCGGAATCGCCAGCGGCGACAGGATGTCGTCGAGCGACGACACCCAGCCATAGCCGACGGCGGCAAGCAGGAAGCCCACGCACAAGAGCGTCAGGCGGTTGACGCGGTCGGCGATGATCCCGAAGACGGGCGACCAGAGCATGGAGGCGCCCAGCGCCATGGCCACCACCATGCCTGCCCGGGCCGCCGCCTCGTCGGGACTCGCTCCGCTGGCGGTCGCTGCGTGCTGGATCCAGAGGACCAGGAACAGGCTGATGACGGCCATGTCGGCCCGGGCCGCGAAGGCACCGAGATAGGACAGGGCGATCCGGGGGTTGCGGGCCGCCCTCACTCCGTCGCCGAGGAGCAGTGCCACGGAGGGCCGCTCCCTGACCTGGGCCGGACGGCCGGGCTTGAGGCGAAGCATCACGAGGGCCGCCAGCAGCGCGACCCCGGCAACGCTCCAGTAGGCCAGCTGGCCGGCCCGCAGCGGGTCCGCGCCCTGCGCCGCAAAGACGCCCGGCAGCTTCGAGAGCACGGCGAAGAACAGCACAGCGCCGATGCCGTTCAGCAGGAACGAGAAGCCCGTGAGCTTGCCCCGCGAGTCCTCGTGGGCGTAGTCGGCGGCGACGGCCGCCAGCATCGAGGTCAGGGCGGCGATGGCCACACCGAACACCAGGCGATAGCCCGTCAGCTCGATGACGGAGCTGGCAGTGGGATACAGCACGTAGGCGAGGCCGAGGAAGAGGAAGCCCGTGACGTAGACCGGCCGCCGCCCCAGCCGGTCCGACATGGCGCCCCAGATGCCGATGAAGCCCAGCATCACCATTTCCTGCCAGAACTGCAGGCTGCCGGAAACCACGCCCTGTTCGCCCCGCGGCACCTGCAGATTGACGTCGAGGACGTAGGGGGTCAGGGTGGCCAGGTAGGTAAACAGGCCGATGCTGACGAAGGCGGCGAACAGGTAGGCGACCGCGTGCCGGCGCAGGACGCCGGGGGCGAGGCGAATCGGGCCAAGGGTCTGGGGCGAACCACTCATGCAGGCCGGCATCATCAGCCTTGATGCGGGTCGAGGGTCAAGCACCGGCTGCCAGGGGCCCCGCAAGGCGGCTTGACCTTCAACTTCGGTTGAAGGTCTAGGCTAGGCTGCTGAAAATCGCTGACGGAGCACACCCATGCTGGGAGTTGACGACAGGCTGGTCACGCCGGCCACGCTGAAATGGGTCAGGGTCGGCCTGCTCGCCGGCCTTGCCACCATACCCACCACGATCGTCCTCTACTACGTGCTGGGGCTCACGGTCGATGCCGCGCTGGCGGGGACCAACCAGATCCGTGACTGGCTGTTTGTCCTGGGCTTCCTGGTGCTGCTCAAGGCCGGGCTTGCCTGGCTCTTCCGCACGGGGCAGTTCCGCGCCTCCAGCGAGGCCAAGCTGAACGTGCGTGACCAGATCTACCAGCAGGTCGTGAAGCTGGGCCCCGGCATCCTCGGCAAGCGCCGGACCGGCGAGATCGCGAACACCGCGACCGAGGGCGTCGAGTACCTCGACTACTACTTCAGTGTCTACTTCGTGCAGATCTGGGTGGCCATCGCCATCCCCATCTTCCTCTGCGCCGCGATCTTCTCCATCGACTGGGTGGTCGGCCTGTGGACCCTGGCTGGCGTGCCCCTGACGCCCATCTTCGTCGGCTCCTCGGCGCGTGGCTTCCGCCGCATCAGCGCGCAGAACGAGGAGGTCAAGAACCGCAACAGCTCCCAGTACCTGGATTCGATCCAGGGCATGAGCACGCTCAAGATGTTCAACGAGGGCGAACGGCGCGGACAGCAGATGGAGGCGGGGAACGAGACCCAGCGCAAGCTCACGATGAAGCTGCTGCTGGTTGCCCAGTTCCAGTTCGTCTTCCTCGAGCTCGGCTTCGCCCTGTTCTCGACGGCCGTCGCCATGGGCGTGGCGCTCTATCGCTGGTCCGGCGGCTTCATGTCGCCAGGCGAGGTGGTGGCCGTGGTCCTGCTCAGCCTCGAGTTCCGCCGCACGCTGCTGCTGATCGGCGAGTTCGTCGTCGCCGGCGCCCTGGGCCGCGAAGTGGCGGCCAAGGTCGTCGAGTTCCTGGACGAGAAGGCGCCGGTCAGCGCGGGCCAGGGCCGCAATCCCGGCGCGAAGCCCGACAAGGCCGTGCGTATCGAGCTCCGGAACGTGACCTTCACGTACCCCGGTGCGGACAAGCCCGCGTTGCAGGGGCTCAGCATGACGCTCGAGCCCAACGAGACCGTTGCCCTGATCGGGCGCAGCGGCTCGGGCAAGACCACGGTCACCAACCTGCTGCTCCGGACCCTGGAGCCCGACTCCGGCGAGATCCTGTTCGACGGCATCCCCGAGAAGGAACTCGCGCTGGACTGGATCCGCGAGCAGATTGCGCTGGTGCCCCAGGACCCTTTCCTGTTCTACGGCACGATTGCCGACAATCTGCGGGTGGCGAAGGACAACGCGACGGAGGCCGAGCTGATCGCGGCCACCAGGGCCGCGGAGCTCTACGACTACATCAGGTCCACGCCGGATGGCTTCAATACCAAGGTCGGCGACCAGGGCATGGCGCTCAGCGGCGGCCAGGCCCAGCGCCTGGCGATCGCACGGGCCTTCCTCAAGAACTCACCCATCGTGGTGCTCGACGAGCCGACGTCCCAGATCGACGTGGAGACCGAGACCCTGCTGAACAGGGCCCTGGCCCGCCTGACCGCCAACAAGACCGTGCTGCTCATCGCCCACCGGCTCAGCACCATCGAGCAGGCGGATCGCATCATCGTCCTCGAGGGCGGCCGGCTCGCCGAGAGCGGCACGCGCCAGGAGCTGCTGGCGAAGGGCGGCATCTACGCGGGGATGATCCGCACCAAGCGGGACATCGAGTCGCAGACCCATTCACCGTTATCGGCGCCTGCGGTGGCAGGCGGCTAGCAGGGAGAATCGCGCATGAGCGTCGAAGCAACCGCCGGCGAGCTGCCGGGGACGGCACAGGGCACGGTGCCCGCAGGCAAGGCAACGAACCTGCAGGTCATCCGCCGGCTACTCACCTACATGACGCCCTTCAACACGATCATGTTCACTTCGCTGACGGCGCGGGTGATCAAGATCGTGGCCCAGGCGGCGGTCCTCGGCATCGCCGCTGCCAGCGTTGGCATCTACATCGAGTCAGCAACGCCTGGCGAGGTCAACTGGGACGTGCTGTGGCGGCAGGTCCAGTGGATCGCCCTGGCCGGGACGATCGTGGGATTTGCCTCGTACATCGAGAACTACACCGGCCACTACGTGGCGTTCCGCATCCTGGCTGCGTTCCGCGACAAGTTCTACTACGCCATGCTGCCGCTGGCCCCCGCCCGGACCGCCAAGCTGCAGTCGGGCGACGCGGTGAGCCGCGTGATGACCGACTGCGAGCGGATCGAGCCGTTCTATGCCCACACGATCGCGCCCGCCGTCGCGGCGATAACGGTGCCGGTCATCCTGCTGGCCTGGTGCTGGTCCGTGCACCCGACCCTGGTCTGGGCGCTCGCGCCGTTCTACGTCGCCACCACCTTCGTCCTGCCCTGGCTGGTATCGAAGCTCGGCGGCGATGGCATCCGCTACCGCGAGCAGCTGGGCCAGGTGAACGCCTTCGTGGCCGACAGCATCCAGGGCGTCCGCGATACCGTCGCTTTCGGATATGATAAGCGCCGGGCCCGGGAGCTCTGGGAGCAGGGTGCGTCGATGCAGGCTGGCCAGGACAAGCTCTATGGCGCCGATGCCAACCAGCGCGCA
>CAZTGY010000037.1:0-13829 GCA_964613445.1 uncultured Chromatiaceae bacterium
CATAGCTAAGTTCCTCAACAGCAGATTTAAGTAAACAACAAACCCGGAGAATTTGGTCGCCGAGAAGTACAAGAAACCGCCGCGGGGCGGAGTTCTTCCGAAAATGATGAACGAATATAGGTTAAATCGCAATCTGGAAGTGGCGTGGGGCTTGGGTTTCAGCCCGCTGGTTGCAACTGCGCGACAGGCGGCGAGGGTGGACTGAGGCCCCGCTCCGGCCGGAGTGATCCCGGCACTGGCCGGTGGATGACGAGCGGGCGGCGGGTTGCGCTGGCCGGCCTTGCGGACCCCCAGGGTCTGTATATACTCACAGCCCTGTACATAAATACAGGACTGGAAAGAACATGGCAGCCGGCACGGATCTCACCCCGCGACAGATGGAAATACTCGAATTTATTCAGAGATTTATATTGGAAACCGGGATGCCGCCCACCCGGGCCGACATGGCCCGGGAGCTCGGCTTCCGGTCGGCCAATGCGGCTGAGGAGCACCTGCGGGCGCTGAAGCGCAAGGGGGTCATCGAGCTCCTTCCCGGAACGTCCCGGGGCATCAGGTTGCTGGATGTGCCGACCGCCCTGCAGGACGCGTCGGTCGCGGATGAAGAGGGCCTGCCGCTCGTCGGTCGGGTCGCTGCCGGTCAACCCATTCTGGCCGCCGAGCACATCGAGGCCCGTTACCGTCTCGATCTCGCGTTGTTCAATCCGCGTCCCCATTACCTGCTGCGGGTCCAGGGGATGAGCATGCGGGACGCCGGCATCCTGGATGGTGACCTGGTGGCGGTCCGTCGTCAGCCCGATGTCCGCAATGGCCAGATCGTGGTGGCTCGCCTGGAGGAAGAGGTGACCGTCAAGCGTTACCGCCAGACCGGCACCACCGTCACGCTGTTGCCCCAGAACCCGGACTACCAGCCCATCAAGGTCGATCTGAAGGCCGAGCATCTGGTCATCGAGGGCGTCGTCGTGGGCGTCATTCGTAATGGCATGTCCACCGCGGCGTGATGCCCCGTGCCAGACCTTCGCGCACCAGATCTTTCCGGACTGGCCTCGCCGATTTTTCCCAGGCTCCCGACGGGCTTTCCGGCGCTCGATGCGCTCCTCGGCGGTGGCTGGCCCACCGGGATGCTCACGGAATTGCTGGTCTCCAGGCATGGCAGCGGTGAACTTGGGCTGCTCAGTCCGGCGCTGGCAGGGCTGACCACTGCCACCACGGCGGCCGGTGATGCCACTGCGCGATGGGTGATGCTCATCGCCCCGCCCTGGATTCCCTATGCCCCCGGACTGTGCCGGCAGGGCCTTGCCCTCGACCGGGTGCTGACGGTCCGGGTCCGGCGGTCGCCGGAAGTCCTGTGGGTCATGGATGAAACATTGCGCTCCGGGGCCTGTGCCGGCGTCATCGCCTGGGCCGGGACCACGGCCCTCCAGCGGGCGGGGTACTCCCTGTTGCAGCGGCTGCACCTGCTGGCGGGCAAGCGGCAGGCCTGGGCCGTTCTGATCCGGACAGCGCGATCCCGCCGGCAGCGATCTCCCGCCCGTCTGCGGCTGGAGCTCCTGTCGCCCTCACCGGACATGCTGCGGGTCGAGATCTTCAGGAACGGGTGGCGAGGCACGGGGGCGGTCACCGTCGAACGGCACTTCTAGTCGCTTACTCAACCGGAGCCACCACCAAAGAAGTGGCGCATCGTTTCCATGACACCTTTCCCGAAAGCCCGCACCCGCACCGGATCCAGTGGCGGGCCGGGGGCTCCGCTGCTCCTGGCGGCGTTGCCCGGTCCGCCGGCCAGCCATCCGACCCGTCACGGGAAGTTGCCCGCCCGGCTCTGGCTCTGCCTGTATCTGCCCCAGTTGCCTCTCGAGGCCCGGGCTGGCCGGGCGGTGAGCGGGGAGCCGCTCGCGGTCTGCGCGGAGGAGGGGCGCAGCACCCTCATACTCACTGTGAATGCGCTGGCCAGCGCCCGGGGCGTGCGTCCGGGTACAGCCGTTAATTCAGCGCTGGCGCTGGTGCCGGAGCTGGTCCTCGAGGCACGCAGCCCGGCACTCGAGGCGGCGGCACTGTCCCGTCTGGCCTGCTGGGCCGGCCGGTTCACACCGGCCGTGACCATCACTCCGGATGGCGCCCTGCTGCTCGAGGTCCACGGCAGCCTGCGTCTCTTCAACGGTCTTGAAGCACTGAAGGCCACTGTGTCCCGGGAGCTGCGGGATCTTGGTCATGAGGCGCGCTTTGGCTGTGCACCCACGGCCCGGGCAGCCTTGTGGCTGGCCAGGGCCGGCGTCGAGTGGCCGGCCCGGCTCGCTCACGGGTGCAGTGCCGTGGAGCTGCGCCAGGTTCTTGCCGGCCTTGCGGTGAGTCATCTGGGCTGGCCAGCGCGCACCGTCCGGATGCTTCTGCAGATGGGCCTGGTGACGGTGGGTGACTGCCTGCGGTTGCCCCGCGAAGGCTTTGCCCGGCGGCTGGGCCCCGCACGCCTTCGTGAACTGGACCAGGCCCTTGGCCGGAGCCCGGAGCTGCAGCGGCCCTTCGTGCCGCCAGCACGTTGCATGGCCCGGCTGGAACTCCCGGCGGAAACGCTCGATGCCGCGTTCCTGCTCGCTGGTTTTCAGCAACTCCTGCAGGACCTGAAGCAGGCACTCGAATCCCGCCAGGCCAGCGTTCGCCGGGTGTGGTGCCGCCTTCTGCATCCGGACGGCCCCGAGACCCGCCTGTGCCTGGCATTGCGCCAGCCGGCAGGCCCCAGGGCATGTCACAGGGCCGGCCATCTGGCCGGACTCCTGCGCCTGCGTCTCGAGACCCTGGTCCTGCCCGGCCCGGTCACCGGCCTGGCATTGCAGGCGGATCTGGAACCCGGGCAGGCGCCCGCTGGCGCGGACCTGCTCGGCCATGGCCCGGGCCCGGATGACGGCCTGCAGGCGCTGCTGGAACGCCTCCGCGCGCGGCTGGGCGTTCAGGCGGTGCAGGGCCTTGCGTTGTGCGCGGAGCACCGGCCGGAGCATGCCTGGCGGGCGGTGGCAGACCCTCTTGCAGGGGCCGGAAGCCGCGCCCCGGCGATGGTCGCCCGTTCCCGGCCCGTCTGGCTCCTGCCGGTGCCCGAGCGGCTCGCGTTGATTGCCGGCCAGCCGGACTGGCAAGGGCCGTTGCTGCTCGAGCGCGGCCCCGAGCGCATCGAAAGCGGCTGGTGGGATGGCGGGGACGTGCGCCGGGATTACTACCGGGCCAGCAATCCCCGGGGTGCAGTGCTCTGGGTGTACCAGGACCTGCGCAGCCGCCGGTGGTATCTGCACGGTGTGTTCGGATGAGCGGCTACGCGGAGCTCCACTGCATCAGTAATTTCACCTTCCTGCGGGGTGCGTCCCACCCGGCCGAGCTGGTGGAGCGGGCGGCAGCCCTGGGGTACACCGCCCTCGCGCTGACCGACGAGTGTTCGGTGGCGGGCATCGTCCGTGCCCATGTGGCGGCACGCCGCCATGCCCTGAAGCTGCTCGTCGGCAGCGAGTTCAGCGTGGCGGACGGCCTGCGGCTGGTCGTGCTCGCCGCCGACCGGGAGGGCTACGCGGCACTCTGCGGCCTGATCACCCGCGGGCGACGGGCAGCAGACAAGGGTTCCTATCACCTGGTGCGCGCGGACTTCGAACAGCTGCCGGCCGGTTGCCTGGTGCTGTGGCTGCCACCCCAACCGGAGCAGGGAGAGCCGGAGCCGGGTGATGCCAGCTGGCTCGAGGCACATTTTTCCGGGCGGGCCTGGCTTGTGGTGGAACTGCACGCGGATGGCGACGAGCCGGGACGCTGCGCAAGGCTGCTCGCGTTCGCTGACGCCCACCGCATTCCCCCGGTGGCGGCGGGCGACGTGCACATGCATGCGCGCGGCCGCCGCGCCGTGCAGGACACCCTGACGGCGATCCGTCGCCGGTTGCCGCTGGGTTCCGGCGCGGCCGGCCTGCATGCCAACGGCGAGCGCCATTTGCGGAGCCTTGCTGAATTGCGGCGCATCTACCCCGTCCGGCTGCTCGACGCCACGCTGCAGATCGCCGGCCGCCTGAATTTCTCGCTGGATGAGTTGCGCTACCAGTACCCCCATGAGCTGGTGCCAACAGGCCATACGCCCGCCAGCTGGCTGCGGCACCGTGCCCTGCAGGGTCTCCGGGAGCGCTGGCCGGGTGGCGCCCCGGCAGGCGTCGTGAAGCTGGTGGAGCACGAGCTCGACCTGATCGGTGAACTCCGTTACGAAGCCTACTTCCTGACTGTGGATGACATCGTCAGGTTTGCGCGGGGCAGGGGCATCCTCTGCCAGGGTCGCGGCTCGGCAGCGAATTCCGCGGTGTGCTTCTGCCTGGGGGTTACAGAGGTAGATCCGGCCCGCATGACACTGCTCTTCGAGCGCTTCATCTCCCGCGAGCGCAACGAGCCACCCGACATCGACGTGGATTTCGAGCACGAGCGCCGCGAGGAGGTGATCCAGTACATCTACCGGCGCTATGGCCGCGAGCGGGCGGCGCTGACGGCCACGGTCATCACCTACTGCCCGCGCAGTGCCATTCGCGACGTGGGCCGCGCGCTGGGCCTGTCCGAGGTGCAGCTGGGCAGGGTGGCCCGCAACCTGCAATGGTGGGACGGCCAGGCCGTTGCACCAGACCGAATCCGGGAGGCCGGCTTTGATCCGGGCAGCCCGCTGATGCGCCGGCTGGTGATCCTGGCCGGCCAGCTGATCGGTTTCCCCCGGCACCTCTCCCAGCACGTGGGTGGATTCGTGATTGCCGAGGAGCCGCTCTGGCGCCTGGTGCCGATCGAAAATGCGTCCATGGCGGACCGGACTGTCATCCAGTGGGACAAGGATGATCTCGACGAGCTCAAGCTGCTCAAGGTCGATGTGCTCGGGCTCGGCATGCTCTCGGCCATCCGTCGCAGCTTTGACCTGCTCCGGGAGCACAAGGGGCGCGATCTCTTCCTGCATTCGGTGCCGGCCGAGGACCCCGCGGTGTACGCCATGATCGGCCGGGCCGACACCATGGGCGTCTTCCAGATCGAGTCCCGGGCCCAGATGGCGATGCTGCCAAGGCTGAAGCCCGCCTCGTACTACGACCTGGTCATCGAGGTGGCCATCATCCGGCCTGGGCCCATCCAGGGCGACATGGTGCACCCCTACCTGCGCCGCCGGAACGGCGAGGAGCCGGTCACCTACCCCAGCCCGGAAGTTCGCCAGGTGCTGGAGCGCACGCTCGGGGTGCCCATCTTCCAGGAGCAGGTGATGCAGCTCGCGGTCGTGGCGGCGGGCTTCTCGCCCGGCGAAGCTGACCAGCTGCGCCGGGCCATGGCCGCCTGGCGCAGGCGTGGCGGGCTCGGTCATTTCGAGGAGCGGCTGATCGCCGGCATGCGTGCTCGAAATTACTCCGAGGAGTTTGCCCGCCAGATCTTCAACCAGATCTGCGGCTTTGGAGAGTACGGCTTTCCCGAGTCCCATGCCGCCAGCTTCGCCCTGCTGGTGTATGTCTCGGCCTGGCTCAAGCACCACGAGCCCGCGGTGTTCTGCTGCGCGGTGCTGAACAGCCAGCCGATGGGGTTCTACGCGCCTGCCCAGCTGGTCCAGAGCGCCCGCCGCGCCGGCGTCGAGGTGCGCCCGGTGGACATCAACCACAGTCGGTGGGATTGCAGCCTCGAAGCCACGGCCGATGGCGGCCACGCACTCCGGCTCGGCCTGCGGCTGGTCGGCGGGCTGGGCAGGGAGGCGGGCCTCGAGGCTGTCCGGCGTCGGGGCGGGCAGCCCTATGGCAGCGTTCAGGATGTGGCGGGGCGGACCGGACTGGCCTCGCACGAACTGGCTGCTCTCGCCGCGTCGGGAGCCCTGGCCGGTATCGCCGGCCACCGGCACCGGGCGCACTGGGCCGTGGCGGGCGCCGAGCCGCCCCTGCCCGTGTTCCCGGTGCTGCAGATCGCGGAGGGCATTCCCTTGCTCAGGGCGCCAAGCGAGGGCCAGGACATCGCTGCCGACTACCAGAGCCTGGGCCTGACGCTCGGCCGGCATCCCCTGGCATTGCTGCGCGCGCGCCTGCGCCGGCTGGGCATCAGTACAGCCATCGAGTTGCAGGAAGCGAGGGATGAGGCCCGGGTGCATGCGGCTGGAATCGTCACCACACGGCAGCGGCCTGGCAGCGCGGGCGGCGTCACCTTCGTGACCCTGGAGGATGAAACCGGCTACATCAACCTGATTGTCTGGCGGGAGCTGGCGGAGCGCCAGCGCCGCGTGCTTCTGGAGTCACGCCTGATGGGGGTGCGGGGCCGGGTGCAGCGGCAGGGCGATGTCCTGCATGTGGTGGCATTGCGCCTCGAGGATCACAGCGCCCTGCTCGGCCAGCTGCCATCACGCAGCCGGGACTTTGCCTAATCCCCGACCACGAAGTCTTCGAAGTCCTCGAGATCGCGGGCTATCCGCTTTCGCTCCAGGAAGTCCTCCAGCTTGCGGCGTGCGCATTGCATCTCGGGCGCCTTGCCATGCCGGGATTCCGACTCGAGCTCCGCGATGAGGCTCTCGACGTTGATCTCGATGGATTGCTCGCCGACGTTGTCGGTGACCACCACCTCGGCCTCGAGCGTCTCCTCGGCTTCGACCTCGGGCTCGGCAGCGTCGAGCTCGTCGGCTGGTTCCGAAAAATCCCGGAGAGGTTCCGGTGGCGGAATCCTCTCTGCCCTGGCGAGCACCGCAGACTTGCGTCCCATTGATCAATCCTTATGTTCAAAGAGCAACGCCGACGCGGTTTTTATAATCACCCCGGGCGGGGATGACAATCCTCATTTCCTGGATTCGTGAACTGATTCCGGTGCCAGTCCACAGGGGGCGGGCGGCATTCCCGGCGGTGTCAGCCAACGAGCTGATTCAGCTCGAAGATCGGCAGAAGGATCGCCAGCACGATGACCAGCACGATGACGCCCATCGACACGATCAATGCCGGCTCGAGGATCCCCAGCAGGGCCGCTATCAGCCCGTCCATCTCCCGCTCCTGGTTGGTCGCCGCGCGGGTCAGCATGGTATCGAGCTCGCCGCTGGCCTCGCCACTGGAGATCAGGTGCACGCAGATGGCAGGGAAGTACCCGCCGACGGCGAGAGACTTGCCGATTGGCGCGCCTTCCCGCACTCGCGTGGCGGCCGCCTCGACGGCCTCGCGCATGGGCACGTTCGTGACGACCTCGGCCGAGATCCGCAGCGCCTCGAGTACCGGCACCCCGCTGCCGGTGAGGATGCTCAGGGTGCGCGTGAAGCGCGCTGTATTCGATCCGCGGACCAGCTTGGCCACCAGCGGAATGCGGAGGAGCAGCGCGTCGCGCCAGCGGCGTGGCCCGGGCTGACGGAGAGCGCGGCGGGCGGCGAAGCCCGCCGCGACCAGGCTGGCCACGAGGAGCAGGCCGTACTCGCGCATGAAGTCGCTGAGCGCGATCAGGAAGACGGTGAGGCCGGGCAATTCCCGCCCGGTGTTCGAGAACACGCCGACCACCTTGGGCACGACGTAGACCAGCATGCCACTTACTATGAGCAGGGCGAGCGCCGTCAGGACCACCGGATAGATCATGGCATGCTGGATCTTCTGCCGCAGGACCTGGCGTCCCTCGGTGTAATCCGCCAGGCGCTCCAGGACGGCGTCCAGGTGGCCCGATTGTTCGCCGGCCGACACGGTGGCCCGATAGATCTCGGGGAAGGCCTTGGGAAAGTCCGCGAAACCGTCGGCCAGGGTGTGACCCTCCATGACCTTGGACCGTACGCCGATGAGCACGCTCTTCACCCGGGGTGACTCAGTCTGTTCCGAAACGGCGAGCAGGGCTTCCTCGAGCGGCAGCGACGACTGAACGAGTGTCGCCAGCTGTCGCGTGACGAGCGCAAGGTCGTTGGCCGACATGGTCGGTCGAAGGGTGAACGACTGCTGGCGCGAGGCCTCGCGCTCGGCGACTTCGGTGACCGTGAGGGGCAGCAGCTGGCGCTCCCGGAGGAGTTGCCGGACCTGGCGAGCCGTATCGCCCTCGAGAATGCCCTTGCGTTCCTTCCCGCCGGCGTCGACAGCGGTGTATTCGAACGCCCCCATCAGTCGGAGCGGGTGACGCGCAGGACCTCTTCGAGGGTCGTGACCCCGGCCAGCGCCTTCTTCAATCCGTCGTCACGAATGCTGGGGCTGCGGGTGCGCGCGTAGCGCTCCAGTTCGTGCTCCGCCGCACCGTCGTGGATCATCGTGCGGAACTCGTCGTCGATGGTCACCAGTTCGTAGATGCCGGTGCGGCCACGGTAGCCGGCACCGCCGGCCTGCAGGGCGGCCTCGTCGGGGTGATAGAGCGGCGGCGGATTGGCCGGATCCAGTCCCAACGTCTTGCACTCGTACTCCCGGGCGGTGTAGGCCACTTTCGTGGCCGGATCGATGACTCGCACGAGTCGCTGTGCCAGAACGCCAATGAGGCTGGAGGACAACAGGAAGGGCTCCACGCCCATGTCCCGCAAGCGCGTGACCGCACCGACCGCGGTATTCGTATGGAGGGTGGACAGCACGAGGTGGCCGGTAAGGCTGGCCTGGACGGCGATCTCCGCGGTCTCCAGGTCCCGGATCTCGCCCACCATCACGACGTCCGGATCCTGCCGGAGGATGGCGCGTAGTCCGCGGGCAAAGGTCATGTCGGCCTTGGTGTTCACCTGTGACTGGCCAATGCCGTCGATGTAGTACTCGATCGGATCTTCCACCGTCATGATGTTTCGGGTGTTGTCGTTGATGCGCTCGAGCGCCGCATACAGGGTGGTCGTCTTGCCCGAGCCCGTGGGCCCTGTTACCAGAATGATCCCGTGCGGCTTGTGGATGAGCTCGTCAATGACGCCCCGCGTGTCGGGGTCCATGCCGAGGCCCTCCAGTTCCAGGCGTCCGGCATGCTTGTCCAGTAGCCGGAGGACCACCCGTTCGCCATGGCCGGACGGCATCGTCGAGACGCGCACGTCCACCGCCCGACCGGCAATGCGCAGCGAGAAACGGCCGTCCTGTGGCAGCCGCTTCTCCGCAATGTCGAGCTTGGACATCACCTTGATGCGGGACACGACCAGGGGCGCCACGGCGCGGCGGGACTGCAGCACTTCCCGCAGCACGCCATCCACCCGGAAGCGCACGACGAGGCGATTCTCGAATGGTTCGATATGGATGTCCGAGGCGTTGTCCTTGACGGCCGAGGTCAGCAGGGCGTTGATGAGGCGAATGATCGGCGCGTCATCATCGCTTTCCAGGAGGTCCGAGGGCTCAGGCAGTTCCTGGGCTACCCGGAAGAGGTCCGTGTCCTCGCCAAGGCCGTCCACCATCTGCATGGTGGTGTTGGATTCGCGCTCGTAGGTCTGCTGCAGCTGCCGATCGAATTCTGCCGGCGGGACAACCTGCATCCGCATGGAGCCGTCAACGAAGCGCCGCACTTCGGAGATGGCTGCCAGCCTGGCATCGGAGCGCACGATGGTCAGGGGCTGCCCGTCCAGAAGGCCGTTGATCAGGACGCCGTGGCGCTTGGCGAAGGCAAACGGGAGCACGTAGCGCCGCACCTCCGGCGGGAGCTGGGCCGCGGCTTCCGGCGCGCGTGGCGGACGGCCGGCCTCTGCCAGCTCAGCGATGATCTCGGGGGCCTCCTGGCTCACTGGGGTGGGGCGGGCTTGTCCCGCAGGTCGATGACCGGGGGTTCCGGCGACAGGGACTGGGGCGAGGCCGGTGCCTGGCCCGCCGGAGCCGGGGCAGGGGTGGAGGACTCCAGCGGCGGGAGGGTGGAGCGCTGGGTCATCGGCATCAGGCGCGGACGTTTCGGCTTGATCCCCAGCTGCTCGTCACGGATGTAGTTGTACTTGGCGTTCGTCTCGAATGCGGCCTGCACGTTGTCACGCAGGATCGTCGGCTTGATGAAGACCATCAGGTTGGTCTTCTGCTTGCTCGTGGTGTCGGAGCGGAACAGCCAGCCCACGAGGGGAATGCGCCCCAGGATCGGGACGCGCTGCTGCCGCTCGGTAATCTGATCCTGGATGAGTCCACCGAGCACCAGCGTGCCGCCGTCCTCGACGATTACCGAGGTGTTGATGGACCGGTTCGACGTGATCAGGTCCACCGCCTGGGCGCTGGGCAGCAGCTGGGAGATCTCCTGCTCCACCTTGAGGCGGACCGCATCGCCCTCGTTGATCTGCGGGGTGATCTTGAGGGTGAGGCCCACCTGTTCCCGCTGGATCGTCTGGAACGGGTTGACCGACGTGTTGCCGCCGGAGGCCCCCGTGTCGGTGTACTGCCCGGTGACGAAGGGCACTTCCTGGCCAACCTGGATTTCCGCCTCCTCGTTGTCGAGGGTCACCAGGACGGGCGTGCCGATGATGTTGGAGCTGCCGTCGGACTCGAGTGCCTCGATCAGCGCGACGAAGCTCAGCCCGGAGTCGCTCAGCTTGCCGATGCCCATGGAGAGGCCGTTGCCGATGATGGAGGCCGCCGTGGCCGTCGAAGCCGTCCCCGAGCCAGTGCCGCTGTCCCCGGCGCCCAGGATTGCGCCCGCAATGCCGGTGACGCCGGTGGTGTTGTCGAACTTCGTCAGGCCGGCGACGTTGTCGAGATCCGAATCACCGACCGCCCAGGTGACGCCGAGCTCAGAGGCCTTGTCAGAGGACACTTCGACGAGGATCGCCTCGACCAGGACCTGGGCGCGGCGGATGTCCAGCTTGTCGATGACCGCCATCATGGACTTCATCGTCTTTGGTGGCGCCGTGATGATGAGCGCATTGGTGGACTCATCGGCCCATATGCTGACGTCGCCGCGCTGGGCGGGTGGGGCCGCATCCTTGGCGGCGGCCGCCTGTGCACCCGTGCCCGAGTACTGGCTCTGCAGCTTGGTGGCCAGGTCGACGGCGTCCGTGTACCGCAGGTAGCGCACCTGGGTATCGCCGCCTTCCTCGAGGGGCGTGTCCAGGTGCGTTATCAGGGCCCGGTAGCGCAGCCGGTCGGTCTTGTCCCCGGTCACCAGCACGCTGTTGGTGCGCTCATCGGCCACGACGGTGACCCTGGGGCCGCCCCCGCCTTCGGCCTGCTGGGCGCCCTGGTTGAGCGCGGCCACGATCTTGACGATCTCGGTGGCCGACGCGTGCTCCAGCCGGATCACCTCGTAGTCCTGGTCCGCGGCCTGGTCGATGCGGGCGACGATCTTCATCATCCGGTCCACGTTCGACGCCCGGTCGCTGATGATCAGCAGGTTGGACGGCGGGTGGGCGGCCAGGTGTCCGTACTGGGGAATCAATGGGCGAAGGATCGGCACGAGCTGGGCCGCCGCCACGTTCTGCACGCTCAGGACCCGGGTGACGATGTCATCGGGGCGGCCACCACCCGGTTCGCTTTCCGCGCCGGGAACCTGGCGCGCATTGGCGTCGGGGAGGATCTTCACGACGTCCCCCGAGGGCACGGCCACGAACCCGTAGACGGAGAGAATGGAGAGGAAGGCCTCGTAGAACGCCTCCGGACTCATCGGCGCCGCGGAGAGCATGGTGACCTGCGCCTTGACCCGGGGATCGAGGATGAAATTCTTTCCGGTCACCTCGCCGACGGCTTCGATCACCTGCCGGATATCAGCATCCTTGTAGTTCGGGGTAATGGTGGCCTGCTGGGCGTGCAGCCCCGGGAGCGGCAGCGTCACGAGGGCCACGGCAAGGAGGATCAGTCCCACGGCAGCCAGCCGGGGACGGCGGCTCATGGAGGTTGCGTTGCCCGTTTGTCTCACTGCGTCGCTCCGGCGGCGTTGACCTGAGTCATGTTGAGCGACAGCACCTGGGGCTGACCATCACGCTCGACGGTGACCGTGACCTGAGGTGCATCACCCAGGCTGCGAAAGACTTCCATCCCCTGCGCCGGATTATTCAACGCGATGCCGTTGATTTCCGTGACGAGGTCGCCAGCGCGCAGGCCCAGGGCGGCAAACTGCTGGCGATTGGGCCCCGGGTAGATACGATAGCCCTTTAGCTGGCCGTTTGGCATGAAGGGCTGCGGCCGGACGACTTCCAGGAATCCCTGGGCGTTCTGGGCCACGAGTTCCTGCACGTTCTGCTGCACTGGAGCCGCTGCTGGCCTCGGCGGCGCGGGGCTGAACGCGCCCGGACTCGCGCCGGCCTGTCCCTCCCGGGGCAGCCGCAGCACCTCGAGTTGTCCTGCCCGGGCGAGTATCACCCTGTCGGCCTGGATCTGCTGCACGGTGGCGCCACCGGGCAGGGTGGCGTTCACGAAGTAGACCTGCTCGGTGCCGCTGCCGTCCGCGATGATCGCGTGGGCAAAGCGCGGGTCGTCCGCGGCAATGGCGCCCCGCAGCTGCAGCGAGAGGGTCGTCTCGGGCGCGTTCAGTGCCGCGTCACCGGTGACCGGTGGCGCCTCCGTGGAGATTTCGCCGAAGAGGTGCGCGGCAGTGATCGTCGCGTAATTGGCGGGACCCGACTTTGCCGGGCCCGACGCCGCCAGCCGCTGGGGCGGTTGCCAGGGCTCGAGCGGTCCTGCCGGGAAGACCAGCCAGACGAGGCGGGCTACGTAGTAGCCGATGAGGATCACCGCCGCCAAGGACACGGCCATCGGCAGGTGCTCGTTGACGCGAGCCACCACCAGCGTCGGCGTCGGTCCGCCGAAACGGGAGACAAGATCCTGAATGTTCACAGAAACCCAAGAAACATAAGGGGATTTAGCATAATCAGGTACCGGGAGCCGAGCAACCTCAGTTTCCCGTGCCGGAGCCCGCCAGCCGGGTGAATTAGAGCCCTCATGCCGACGGCGAACCGTGACCCGCTCCACACACCGCAGCACAGTGTGTCCCGGGGCGAGTGAACGCCCCGTGACCGGAGCATTCCGCAGTGCGGAATCCGGGACACTGCCTGGAATCGAATCAGTTACTATCGTTTCGCATTCAAGGTTTTCCGCAAAACTGACGAACCTGGTAAGGGACGAGCGGCGTTTGATGGGCAGTGACAGCGACAAGGACCTTACTCGCCGGGTGGATGATGGTCGGGGACTTGCGCTGGAGGAGTCCCGCCCCCAAGTCAAACGTCCACCGTTGTATCGTGTAGTGCTGCTCAATGATGACTACACGCCCATGGAGTTCGTCGTTGAGGTGCTGGAGCTGATTTTCGCCATGGACCGGCAAAAGGCCACACGCGTCATGCTTGAAGTTCACACCCGGGGCAAGGGCGTCTGTGGGGTCTTCACCTACGAGATTGCGGAAACCAAGGTTGCCCAGGTGGGTGCCTATGCCCAGCAGCACCAGCATCCGCTTCTTTGCACGCTTGAGGAAACCTGACCGCCATGTTGAGCAGTGAACTCGAGTTCTGCCTGAACGAGGCCTTCCAGCAGGCCCGTGCCAAGCGGCATGAATACATGACCGTGGAGCACCTGCTGCTCGCCATCATCGACGTGCCGACCGTCACCGAGATCCTCAAGGGTTGTGGCGCTGACCTCGCCCGGTTGCGCCGCGACCTGGAGCAGTTCATCGACGAGTCCACCCCCCGCCTGGCCGAGGGGAGCGAACAGGACGTGCAGCCCACACTGGGGTTCCAGCGCGTCCTGCAGCGTGCGGTTTTCCACGTGCAGTCGAGCGGCAAGAAGGAAGTCCGCGGCGAGAACGTGCTCGTGGCCATTTTTGGCGAGAAGCAGTCCCACGCGGTCTACCTGCTCGGCCTGCAGGACGTCACGCGCCTCGACGTGGTCAACTTCATCTCCCATGGCCTGTCGAAGTTGCGCGACGACTCTGCCGGCGCCAAGGGGCAGCCTGGCGAGGGCGAGGAAGGCGAGGGCGAGGCCGGCGGCAGCGCCCTGGACAACTACGCCACCAATCTCAACAAGCGGGCG
>CAZTGY010000038.1:0-13645 GCA_964613445.1 uncultured Chromatiaceae bacterium
CGGCGGGAGGTCGTCCCACTGGTCGAGCTTGCGACCCGCAGTGTGGAAGTAGAGCAGCCCGGCCCGGTCGCCCATCTCCATCCAGGGCAGCCACATGGAGATGCGCTGCCAGCCCACCGCCGTGCCGGCGGTGTCCCGCTTCCGGTTGGCCAGGTCGTCGGCGGCGCCGAAGAAGTTGAAGAGCTCGGTCACGTGATAGGTGCCACCCGCGTAGCGCTGGTAGTCGCCGCCGAGCGGATTGGTGTAGAAGAGCGGCACCGCGGTGGTCAGCCACCACTGGTTGCCGATCACCTGGAACGGCAGGTTCGTCGGCTTCCCGTCCCGGCCGACCAGGCCGTAGTTGCCGTTCACGGGATCATTCGCCACGTGCAGCACGTCGACGGTCTTTCCCGTCCAGGGATTGACCCAGGTGCGCAGGACCTCGCCGGTCACCGGGTCCTCGTAGAGCAGGATCTCCCGGCTCACGAGGCGGAACTCCGCCTTGTTCGCCGACCCCGCCAGGGGCCCGCACTGCCGGACGTTCATGCCCTCCACCCGGAACAGCTGCCGGTCCGGCTCGCCAGGCACGCGGCTGTAGGCGACCCCGGTCCAGTAGAAGGTCACCGGCTTGCCGTCGGTCTCCGCGCACTGGATCCGGCGCATGGCGACCAGCTGGGCTTCGGGGGTCGACAGGTCCGGGGCGGCGGCAACGGCGAGGCCGCCGAAGGTGGCCAGCAGGACTGCGGCAAAAGGACGCGCGGGCATGGCTTGTTCCTCGTCTGAAGTGCGCCACTCTAGCGCCAGAGTGCTCAGTCGGCCAGCCGGTCGACCTTCGCGGCGCAGATGAAATCGTTCTCGGTGAGGCCATCCACCGCGTGGGTGGACCACTTCACGACGCAGCGGCCGTAGCCCACGTCCAGGTCCGGGTGGTGCCCCTCCGACTCGGCGATCCACGCCACGGCGTTGACGAAGCCCATGGTCCGGCCGAAGCCCGGGAACTCGAAGCGCCGGCTGAGCCACTTGCCATCCGGGGAAAGTGCCCAGTCCGTGTGCAGGGCCTTGCGCAGCTCGGCGACGGCGGCGGCCGTGAGCGGCGGGACGCCGCCCTCGCAGGGCTTGCAGCGCTTCGCGGTGAGGTCGGTCATGGGGGGCTCCCGTTGCTCGCGTCAGCCGCCAGGCCCGCGAAGGATGATTCTCGGGCCCTGCTGCACCTGGGTCAACGCCACGAACGTCCCGCCGCTGCGGTCAGCCAGGGCGCGCATGAAGGCGGCGAAGCCGGCCGGGTTCGCGCTGGCTTCACCGGTGGGAAAGCCGACGCCGTGGATGCGGACGCGGCGACTGCCCCTGCCGTCGGGCTTGTTGATCGTCTCGATCTGGCGGATGACCCCCTCCACGACCCGGCCCTGAAAATCGTCGCCGAACACGAAGATGCTGATGCGCTTGTCGGGGGCGTAGAACGTGGTGATCGCGGCCACGATGCCCTCCGTCGGGTTCGACGCGCTCCCGGGCCAGTTCTCCATGGCCCGGACGACCTGGGCGCGGCTGCTGCGCGAGTCCGGGATCCACCGGCGGGCCGTGCCCCGGAGCAGGTAGTCGCCGCTGCTGCTGAAGACCTGGATGCCCTTGATGCGCGGGTAGACGTCCAGGGTTTCCTTGACCTTCGCCTTAACGGTGGGCCAGACGGACTGCATGCTGCCCGAGTTGTCGATCACGAAGATGATGTACTCGCTGTCCACCGGGATGCCGCCCACGGTAGTCTCGCCCGCCGGCGGGCGGTAGTCGGCCAGCAGCCGGCGCATCTCCTCGGTCAGCTGCTGGCGGGCGGCACGCAGCTCGCCCATCTCGGCGCTCTCGGCCTCCGGCTGCGCGGTGGCCTTGTACTGGCCCCGGATCCTGGTCAGGTCCGCCCTGAGCCGGGCCAGCACCTGCTCGTCGTCCGACGGCGGAGCGCTGACTTCCTGCGTCAGTGCCGCGGTCTCGCCCCGGATCTCGAACAGTTCCTTCTGCAACCGCTCGATCAGGCCCTGCACGTCGGCGCGGGATTCCTGGATCGTGGCCGGCTCGAAGAGCAGCGTGATGACCAGCAGCAGGATGATGGCCCCGAAGCCGCAGGAGATCGCGTCCAGGAAGGAGAGGTTCAGGCTGTCCGACTCCTCACGCCGGCGGCGACGGCTGCTCACGGCCAGTCCTTGGCGGGCGCGAGAAAGGAGCCCCGCGTACGGATGGCCAGGTCCCAGAAGCGGATCGCCGCCTCCGGGTCACCCTCCATGGGGAGCAGGATGACGTTCACCGGGACGTTGGCGGGCAACTCGGAAGTGGCCTGGCGCAGGAAGTTCGCGCGCCGGTCGGCCCTGATCGGCTCCGGCACGGCCGGCGCGCTGGCGCCCTGGGTTGGCAGGCCGTCGGTGATCAGGAAGATGTTGTCCGGCGCGGGCTTCATCGCCCGCGCCGCCTGGAAGGCCCTGATGAGGCTCGTGCCCTTCGCCGGGATCACCCGGCGCAGCCCGGCGAGTGCCGCATCGAAGTCGCTGCCCGAATTGGCCGTGATCCAGCCGCCGTCGGAACCGGCCACCGTGGTCGCCGCCTGCTCGTTGAAGGCGTAGATCTGGAAACGGGCGCCGGGCTGGACCTGCGTCGTGAGCCACTCGACCGTGCCCAGCGTCTGCCGCCATTTCGGGGCCCGCACTTTCCGGTCATCGGGCATGGCCCGATAGCGCACGACGTTGGCATACGTGCGACCGAGCATGCTGGCCGACGAATCCACGAGGATCAGCACCCGCTGGCCGCCCATGCGCATGCCGGTGAGGTACTGGCGGTTGCCCGTGCCGACGAAGCTGCGGATGCGCTGCCCCGATCCCGGCTGCGGCGTGGCCTCGGCAAGGCGCCGCGCGCCCTCCTGCAGGCGCTGCACGTCGGAACGCAGCTGCTCCACGCTCTCCGTCTTCGCGATGCTGTCGTTGTCCTGCCTGTCGGCCTCCGCGCGCAGCTGCTCGATCAGCTTCTGCAGCCGCTCGATCTCGCCGGCGGCGCCGGTGGCCCGGGTGTCGCGCGCCGCCGTCTCGGTCCGCAGGCGCAGCAGGTTCTTCCTGGCGTCCAGCACCTCCTGCTCGACCTTCGTCGCCTCGGCCCGCAGGTCGTCGTTGGCCCGGTCCGCCTTCACGCGCACCTGGGCGCTGATGATCATCAGGAAGAGGATCGTCGCCCCAAGGCCGCAGGCCATCACGTCCAGGAAGGAGAGGCTGAAGATGCTGAAGGACCTGCGCGCCATCGCCGTCGCTCAGCCGGCGTCCCGTCCGGTGCCGCTCACTTCCGCCAGCAGCCGCAACTCGACCGGCGGCGAACCGACCGTGAGCACGTCGCCGGGCTGGACCAGCGCGGCACCCTCGATGCGGTGGCCATTCAGCCAGGTCCCGAAGCGGCTGTGATCGAAGACGAACAGCGCGCCGTTCTCCTGGCGCAGCGTGCAATGCTGCCGCGAGAGCCCGCGCAGGCCGGGATCGAGGGCAACGCCCGCCTCGCCCGGTCCCAGTTCGCTCCCGATCCGGAAGGGCCCGTCGCCGAGGCGATGGGCCTGGTGCCCTGCCAGCAGGTGCGTCGGCAGCTGCGCCGGGACCGCCGGGGCGCTGGCGACGGCGGGCGCCGCGCCCGGGCCGTCGTCCCAGGGCAGTTCGGTGATCTCGACGGGGCCACCGCCCGGCCGGAGCTGGCCCGCGGCGCGGCCGGCCAGGCCGGCTGCCGCCGCGCCCGGGCCGAGCACGAGGACCGCCGTGTCCGGCAGGCGCAGCAAGGCCTCGAGCACCCCGGGCAGGTCCGCAAGCCGGTGGTGGAGCTGCAGCGCGTGGGGCCCGCGCTCGGCGATGCGGGCCCGCAGCTTCTGCAGGAGGGGCTCCCAGGCCCTGGCCATCCGCTGGCGAAAGTCGGCGGACTGGATGACGGCCCCGAAGGTGCCGCTCCGGGTCGACAGCTCGACCTTCACCTCCGCATCGCGTGCCAGGCGGGCGAGCCAGCCGGGCAACTGGTCGAAGAGCGCCTGCTCCGTCGCGGAATCGTGCAGGGGGTCGAAGCGGCTGCACTCGACGAACCGCCGGGCCAGGGTTTCCATGCCGAGGCGGAGCAGCGGCTCGATGCCGAGCGTGGGAAAGCTCTCCCGGTCGCCCGGCGCGTCGCCCAGGGCCGCCATGCCGGCCTGGCGGATCCGGCTCACGGTGAGGCCGTGCAGGCCGGCCTCCAGGTGCAGGAGCTCGCGGCCCGGCTGCCCGTGGCGGCTGGCCGCCACGGCGGCATCGGCCAGGGCCAGCACGGGGATGCCGAGGGTGCCGGAGAGCGCGAGCAGGTCCGCCTGCTGCTGCCTCGTCCAGCCCGGCGGCAATGCATACAGCGCACCCGCGCGGCCGGCGCCGTACCGGGCCCACAGCCGGCGCAGCTGGGCTGCCACCACGTCCGCGGCGGAGCTGAAGCCGCCGAGCGGCCGCGGGAGTGGCTGCGGCCCGAAGTCCCGCCAATGGCGGGAGCTGGCCACATGGGCATGGCGCCGGAGCACGGTCAGCGCCTCGGCGCCGAAGCGCACGTTGCCCTCCTCCGCCACCACGTAGCCGGGCTCCGTGTGCAGCACGCCGGAGGCGTCGGCAACGGCGAGCAGCGCATCGTTGAGCTCGATGGCCAGCCAGGACGCTGTCGTTGCGCTGGGCGTGGGCGCCGTCACTGGCCTAGTTCGCCTGCAGGTGGCGGATCAGCTGGTCGTCCAGGTAGTCCTCTGTCTCGAACGCCAGCCGCTCCTGCACCAGCTGCAGCTGGTGGACGAGGAACATCAGCAGGATGCTGATCAGCAGGGCGATGAGCGTGGAGTTGAACGCCACGCCGAGGCTCTCCGTGACGCCGCTGATGTCGCCGGACACGGCCTTGTTGGCGACGCCCAGCGCATCGCCGATGCCGCGCACGGTGCCGATGAAGCCGATGGAGGGGATCGCCCAGAGGATGTAGCGGATCATGGACAGCTCGGCCTCGAGCCGCTCCGCCTCCGACATGATCAGCGTGTGGGATGCCGAAGACGCGTCCTGGACGTTGCGGGTGGCCCCGAAGCGCTGCAGGGCATGGAGCAGCGCGCGCGGCAGCAGCAGCCCGCGCTCCGTGTCGGGCAGGGCCTGGAGCTGGCGCACGTGGTCGCGGGTGTCCTCCGGCAGGATGCGCATGCCCTCGGCGATGGGCACGAGCTGCCGGTCGAGGATCCGGCGCTCGCGGGCCAGGCCCCGGGTCTTGTAGCCCATGATGGCCAGCGCCCAGAAGCCCAGCACGAAGCAGGACTCCTGCTCCCAGTCCTTGAGCACGATGAACCAGGACCGTTCTGCCGTGTAGTTCGGGTCCTGCTTGATCATGGCGCGGTTCTGCTCGATGTCCGCGCGCGCGTTGGGCCAGATCACGGTGACGTACACGGCGTGCACCACGAGTATCGAGAGCAGCAGCGAGAACAGCTGGAAGAGGAATTCATTGGAGAAGGTCTTGTGCATTTCAGATATCCGAGGGCAGCGAGATGGCCACGTCGGCCCGCAGCGGGTCGACGGGGAGTTCCTGATCCGGATCTTCCCGCTCCCCGAGCGCGGCCTCGGCCTGGCGGATCTGGGCTTCGATCTCCGCCTGGCTCGGCGGCGCGGCTTCTGCTGGCGGGGGCAGCGGATCGGCGGCCGGGGCAGCCGGCGTGGTGTCATCGAGCGTGTTGAATACGGTCGGCGGCACGCCGCCGACCCGCGTCACGGCCCAGGCCGCGCCGAAGCCGGCGAGAATCAGGACCAGCGTGCGCCAGAAGGATTTCATTTCAGGTCCGCATAACGGGCCACGCGAAAGCCCACGTCGAGCCGGCCGATGTCACCGAAATCCCGGTAGGCCAGCCGCAGCTCGCTGATGCCACCGTGGCGCCAGCTGGAGCCGCGGATCACATGATACTGCCCGTCGGCGGGCCCGGTGGGGTCGACGGCCTCGGCCGCGCCCGGCGCGGCGACGGTGTAGCGGTCGTGGACCCACTCCGCCGCGTTGCCACCCAGGTCGAACAGGCCGAGCGGGCTGGCGGCGAAGCTGCCGACGGGCGCCGTCACCGGGAAGCCGTCGTCGTACCCGGCAAGGAGCCCGCTGACGAAGCCCCTGGCCGACTGGTCGGCGAAGTTGCCCGCGCCGGCCGGCGGCGGGAAGCCATCGCCCCAGGGGTACCGGCGTGCGCCGCCACCGCCGCTGTAGCGGGCGGCCCACTCCCACTCGGCTTCCGTGGGCAGGCGGAAGCCCGTGGTGGCAGGCAGCGCCAGCACCAGCCGCGGGCCGCCGGGCTTCGCCTCCGTGGCATAGGCGCGCGGCAGTCCCTCCTGGTCGCTGAGCCAGTTGCAGAAGGCCGCCGCGTCATCCCAGCTCAGCATGACGACGGGGTGGTCGCTGCCCGCCAGCACCTGGTACTTCTCCGCCCCGGACGTGTGCTGGGGCCGGAAGGCACGGAACTGGGCGTTGGTGACTTCGCGCACCCCGATATAGAACGGCCGCGTGAGCCGCACGTCGCGCTCGGTCTCGTTCGCCCGCCGGCCCTGCTCGCGGCGCGGGGCGCCCGTGCGGAAGCTGCCCGGCTGGACCAGCCGCAGCTCCATCCCCCCGGCCGAGGCGACGGCGCGCGCTGCCGGGACGACGGCCGCCTGCTCCGGCGTCAGCAGCTTCACCTCGAGCACGCGGGGCAGGCCGGGCTCCGGCGTCACCTCGGTGGCGAATGCCGAGAATCCCGCCTTGCGCACCTCGAGGCGGTGGCTGACGGCGGGCAGCGTGAGCTCCTGCGGGGCGACGCCCACCGGCTTGCCGTCGACGAGAAGTTCCGCGTCGGCGGGCTCGCTGACGACCCGCACGATGCCGAGGCGGGGCGTGAGGGTGACGCGCAACGTGGCGCCGCGCGTGGCCGTGAGGTCCACGCGGCCGGTGGCCGGCTCGTAGCCCGGCTTCACGAGCGCCACCTCGTGCATCCGGCCGGGCGTCAGCTCGGTTTCCAGCGGCGTCACGCCGCGATAGCGGCCGCCCGCGGTGACCGCCGCGCCGGGCGGCTCGGTGATGACGCGCACCAGGCCATCGGCGGGCACGAGTACCAGCGAATCCAGCGACTGGGGCTGGTTCGCCACGGCCGTGACCTGGCGGGTGAGCGTCTTGAAGCCGTCCTTCTCGAGGGTGAGCGTGCGGTTGCCCGGCATCAGCTCCAGCTTCGCCGGCGTCGTGCCGACGCTCACCCCGTCGGCGAGGACGGTGGCCCCGGCCGGCACGCTCGTGACGGTGACGTCGGCCCAGCCGGGCGACAGCGGCACCTCCAGGGCCTGGCGCGCGCCGCCACCCTCGACCTTCAGCGTGCCCTCCCAGTTCTGGTAGCGGGGCGCCAGCACCGCGATCCGGTGGATGCCCGCGGGAATCTCCAGCTCGGCCAGCGGCGCCCGTCCTGCCGGCCTGCCATCGACGCTGACCTCCGCCGCCACGGCCGGCCGGATCAGGACCTGCACGCGGCCGGGCAGCCGCGCGAGACGCAGGCGATAGTCCTCGCTGGCATCGCCCCGGACCTCGATGTCCAGCGCGCCGGGGGCGTAGCCGTCGGCGACGGCCGTCACGGTGTAGCGGCCGGGACGGAGGAGGAAGCGGCCACCGAGCCGGACGTCGGGCGCGCCGCGAATGTCGATGCGCGCGCCGGCGGGATCGGTGGCGATGAGCACGGCCGTCGAGGTCAGGAGCAGGAAGGCGGCGGCCGCGAGCAGCAGCAGCGCCGCCGCGATGGCGGCCGTGCGCCACCGGGTGGCGCGGCGTCCGGCCCCCGCCGGCGTGACGGGACGGGCGGCGGCGGGCAGCGGCTCCGGCGCTGCAGGGGCCGCTTCCGGCGGCAGCGTGTCGTAGTCCACGCCGCTGAAGCCCAGCGTGAAATCCAGGGTGTCGGCCCCGACGGCGCAGCGGATCCGGGCGCTGCCGACGCCGATCTCGTCGCCGTCGGCGAGCCAGCGGGTGCCGGTCACTGCTTCCCCGTTGAGGAGCACGGGCACCGCACTGCCGGTCGGCTGCAGGAAGGGCCGGCCCTCGAGCACGCCAACCAGGGCGTAGGACACGTCGGATACCGGGCCGGGCACGCGCAACGCGGCGGCGGGCCCGGTGCCGATGCGGAGCGGCAGGTCGCCGGGGCCGGCCGGGCGGGTCCCGCCGGCGTCGCGGATGCTGATCCGGAGGCTCAGATGGGCTCCTCGCAGCGCACGGTCACGGGCGCCCCGCCGCCAGCCGCGTCGACCCGCACGTTGCGGCGCACGTCCCGGTAGCCATCCCGCGTGCCGACGACCACGTAGGTCCCGGGCCGCAGTTCGACGGTGCGGGAGGTGAACGCGCCCAGCGGCCCGACCTTGTAGATGACCACGCTGGTGAGGTTATCGGATTCGAACTGCACGGGAACGGGCGTCGCCGCCGCCGCGATCAACGCGCGGAGGCGGCTCACCTGCCCCGCCAGCACCGGGCCCGGTGCCGGCACCGCGCCCGCCTCGCGCAAGACGGCCTCGGCGGCCGCAACGACGGCGTCGTCGTTGAAGCGGTCGCCGTTCGCGAGCTGCTGCTCCAGGCCCTGGTGCAGCGCCGCCCGTGCCTCGGTCGCGGCAAGGCCGTCCCGGGCGGCGGCCAGCGTCGCGTCGATCCCGAGCATCTCCCGGTAACGCCCGGCGGCTTCGGCCCAGCGCTCCGTGGCGGCCAGCCGCTCCGCTTCCGCCTGCAGGCCGGTGAGCCGGGTGCGTCGCTCGTCACTGTCGAGCTGGGCCAGCGCGCTGCGCGCGCCCGCGTCGCCGGGGCGCAGCGCCACGGCCCTGTTCAGCGCGGCCCGCGCCTCGGCCGTGCGCCCATCGGCCAGGGCTCCCAGTCCCTGGGCCATCGCGCGCTCGAATTCACCTGCCGCCCGCGCCGCATCGATCCGCGCGATGGCGGCCCGCGCCGGGGCCCACTCCGCGTCCAGCTTGAGCACGGCGGCATAGCTGCCCAGTGCCGCCGCCGGGTCGCCTGCCGCCTCCCGGGCAGCGCCCTCCGCCATCGCCGCCAGGACCCCGTCCAGTCTCTGGCTGCGGGCGAGCCCCGCGGAGGCCGCCGGATCGCCGGGCCGGATCAGCAACGCGCGCCCGAAGGCGGCGATGGCGGCCGGCTGGTCGGCGCGATCGATGGCGTCCCGCCCGGACCTGAGCGCGGCCTCGAAGGCGGGCGCGGCGCTGGCGGCGAGGCGCTCGAAACGGGTCGTCGCCGCGTCGAAGCTGGCCGCGGCCGCGCTGAAGTCCCGCTCCAGGTACTGCCCGTCGCCGAGTCCGGCGAGGCGCTCCGCCTCGAGCCAGTCGGCGCCGCCCCAGCGGTCGGCCGCGACGGACTTCGCCCCGGATTCGGCGCGGAGGCGTGCCGCGAGCGCGGCATCGGCGGCGGCACGCGGGTCGGCGGCCGGCGCGGGAGTGGCTTCGGGAACAGCAGCGGCCGGCACCGGCGGCGAGGCCGCTGGCGGGGCCGGATTCACCAGTGGCCCGCGCCCGGTGACCATCCCCGGCAGCCAGAACACCACGGCCAGGACGGCGGCGAGCAACGTGACGAACCCCGCGGCGATCAGCCAGCCGGGGCGGCCCGCGGGTGCCGCGGCCGGCCTCCGCCGCAGGGCGGGCTCCGCGGCGACGCTGACAGGCGTCGGCGCGACCGGCGGCCGCGCCGATTCCGTGGCGATGTCGGCCAGGAGGGCACGGACGGCGCCGATGCTCCCCGGGCGGAGGCGGGGTGATTTCTCCAGCAGCGCCGCGACGAGTTGCGCCAGCGCCAGGGGCACGGCGGCGCCCTGCCCGTCCACGCCCAGCCGCGCGGGAACTTCGGTGCGGATGCGCTCCGGCGTGATCGCGGGATGCAGCGGCGGCTGGCCCGCCAGCAGGTCGTAGAGCAGCGCGCCGAGACTGTAGAGGTCGTCGGCGGCCGTCGGCGGCGAGCCGTCGAGCTGCTGGGGGCTGACGGTCGACAGCGACACCGGGCTGGCCGCATCCGGCAGCGAACCGCCGCGGAAGTCGGTCAGCCGCCACCGGCCCTGCCGGTCGCGCAGCACGTTGGCGGCCTTCAGGTCGCCGTGCGTAAAGCCACGCGCATGCACGTACTGCAGGGCATCGGCCACTTCACGGATCGCGGCGACGACGGCCGGCCAGCCGGCGCCGCGCAGCGCGCCCAGGTCGCCGCCGTCGGCCAGTTCCAGCGCCACGCAGACCCCCGGGTCCGCGGCGACGACGGCCAGCGGCCGGAGGATGCCGGGATGCACCAGTTGGCGAAGCTGCGCGGCGTCCGCCTCGAGCCCCGCGAGCAACGCCGCCGCTTCGGCGTCGTCCCGCGTCGCCAGCACCCGGAGCGCGACCTCGGTGCCGGTGACGGCATCGGTGGCCGCCCAGACCTCGGCGCTGCCGCCCCGGCCCAGCAGGCGCTGCAGCCGGAAGCGCCCGGCCAGTTCCGCACCCGCCGCGAGCTGTGTCATGCAATCCGGCTGGACGCCCGGGAATCTAGGGGGACGCCGGCGCGGCGTCCGGCAGGGGCGTGGCAGCCCCGCCCGTGGTGGTGGCCGTCTCCGGCGGCTCGGGCAGGGGAATCCCCGTTTCGGCGGCATAGATTTCCCGGAGCAGGCGCCGCCACTCCGTGTAGCGGGCCTCCGCCGTGCCGGTGAGCCGGCGCGTCTGCCCCTCCACCTCGACGATGAGCGGCTCCGCCTCGGCGTTGAAGCCGGCACCCGCTTCCTTGAGCGCGTCACGGCTCACGTTGGACTCGGCGCGCTTCTCGAGGGCGCTCTTGATGCCCTCGAAGCCGCCGTAGACTCCCGCCATGGTGATGGCGCCATTGTCGCCGCCACCACCCTCGTAGAGCACGGCGGCGATCAGCGCCAGGGCGCCCGCGGTGCCGCGGATGAACGCGGACCGGCGCAGGTCCTGGTAGCGGATCATTTCGTCCCGGGACATCTTCCGCCAGTCTTCGTAGGGCTTGGCAAGCTCGTAGTAGAGGTTCGCGTAGTACTCGTTCAGCGTGTCGGCGAGCGCGTATTCGCGTTCGCGCACGGCGCGCATCCGGCCAACCATCGGGTCGTCTGCCGCGGGCAGGCGCCGGAGCTTGTAGATGCCCGACTTGTCCTTTTCCAGGGACGTCGCGAAGGCCGCCGGCACCAGGGCCGCGCCATAACGCAGCTCGGCGACGTTGCGGACGGTGGCCAGCTCCCTGGCCGACATGCCCTTGCGGATCTCCAGCAGGTCATTGGCGATCTCGTTGTACAGGCTCTGGTAGGGATCCTGGCCGGCCTCCCGGTACCTGGAATAGGCCTTTTCGGGCACGGTGGTCGCATACTTCTTGTTCAGCCATTCGCGGCCGGTGGCATCCCAGGCGCCGACCCGCAGGGCAACGTCGAGCCCGTCCGACTTGTCGATGCGGCCCCAGACGGTCAGGTCGACGGCGTCCGAGCGCTCCGGCACCACCCAGACCGAGCCCCACTGGCCGCTGGACTCCATGGTCGTCTTGAGCTGGTAGGGCATATAGCGCGCCTCGGCCTGGCGCACCACGGGGAAGATCAGCTTCTTCTCGTCGGGCTCGCTGCCGGCCTCGACCCCGGCGTCGAACAGGATGATGCCCACGTCCAGGCGTTCGGCGTCCGCCAGTTCGCCGGCAGCCCTCTCGAGGTCGGTCTGCTCATAGTCGATGGTGCGGCCCACGGAGCAGCCGCCGAGCGCGGCGGCCAGCACCACCACCAGCAGCGTGGCCAGCTTCTCACGGGCGCTCCGGGCCGATTTGAGCGACGGGTTCGTCATTTCTTCCTGATGCCCATGACCTTCCGGTATTCATCCCACAGCGCCTCGCGAATGGCCGGGTCCTTCTCCGCCAGCGCGGCCTCGCGCAACTGCTTGGCAACCTGGTCTTCGCCGGATCCTTCCCGGGGGATGTCCGCGGGCAGCGAGTCGCCGGCGCCGCCCGGGCCGCCCGATCCTGCCGGTCCGGCGCCGCCGGTGTCCGGCGCCGGCGTGCCGGAACCGCCACCGCCGCCGGCGGTGTCGTCCGGGGTCCCGGCCTCGCCGTCCGGGCCGACACCGGCATCGCCGACCTGGCCGCTGCCCTGGCCGCCGACCTGGCCGCCGACCTGGCCGTTGCCCTTACCCTGTTTGCTGCCCTGGCCGCTGCCGGGCGCACTACCCGGCTCGCCGCCGATGCCGCCAGGCGCGCCGATGCCACCCACGCCACCCATGCTGCCCATGCCACCCATGCCACCCATGCCGGGCACGGAAACGCTCACGTTCGGTCCGCCGGCGGTGCCCGCGCTGCCCCCGGCCGTCCGCACGGCGCCGCTGTCGCTCGCCTGGCGGGTCTCGGCCGCCCGGCCGGAACCCTGGCCCGATTTCGCCATCGCTTCCCGTTCGCGGCCGATCTCGCCGTCGAAGTCGCCCAGGGACTTGTCGAACACGGCGCCCGGATCCGGCGCCGGGCCCGTACCGGCACCGCTCCCTGCGTTGCCGCCCGGTGACGCGCCGGCCTGACCTGATCCCGCCTGGCCTGATCCCGCCGGGCCCGATCCCGCCGGGCTCGACCGGGACTGGCCCGATCCGGCAGGACTGCTACCCGACGGTCCCGACGGGGAACTGGCACCACTGGACCCGCCACTGCTGCCCGGAAGGCTCGAACCGGCCGAGCCGCCGGTCGAGCTGGTGCTGCCGGCGGGCGCCTGCATGGCCGCATTGCTGCAGGCGGCGAGTGTCAGGACCGCGGCCAGCAGGGCGGCTGCCAGCACGGTGACTTGATTGACCGTCCGTTGCGCGTTCATGGATCGGAGCCCGGTGACAGATGGGCCTCAGTATAGCGCCCGTGCCGACGGCGCCAGCTCGCGACCCGGCAGTTCTGCCGGCGCGGGGACACTCTGCTAGCATCGCTGCGCCCCGTCACGGCGGCCCGCGAGGTGCGACGCCGCAAGCGGGCACCCCATTAATTCAAATTCACGGAGCGACGCGCCATGGCCCTAGCCGAGGCCCTCAAGTCCCTGCAGTCCCGCGTGGGCCAGGAAATCCACACCAGCGACTGGCTCACCATCGACCAGGCCATGATCGACGGCTTTGCCAACGCCACCCGCGACCGCCAGTGGATCCACGTGGACCCGCAACGGGCCGCCGCGGAATCGCCCTACGGCAAGACCATCGCCCACGGCTACCTCACGCTGTCGCTCTACCCGGTGCTGCGCGGGCTGGTGGACGCGGACAAGCCGCTCGCTCCTGGCGTCGAGCGCGTCATCAACTACGGCATCAACAAGCTGCGCTTCCCGAACGCGGTCGTCGCCGGCAGTCGCATCCGCGCCCACTGCAAGCTGGTGTCGGCCGAGGAAGCCAAGGGCAGCATCGAACTCGTGGAGGAATACTCCGTCGAGATCGAGGGGCAGCAACGACCCGCCTGCGTCGCGGAGTGCGTCATGCGGCTCTACTTTTGAACGACGTCCTCCTCACCGAGCGGCGGGGCGACCGGCTGCAGGTCACCATCAACCGGCCGGAGCGGCGCAACGCGCTGTCGCTCGAGCTGCTCGACCGGATCGGCGACACGTTCACGCGCTACGCGGCGGACACGTCGCTGAAGTGCGCCATATTGACCGCCGCCGGCGAGCGCTGCTTCGCCGCCGGTGGCGACC
>CAZTGY010000039.1:0-7582 GCA_964613445.1 uncultured Chromatiaceae bacterium
GGATGCCGATCTGGCGAAGCAGGCGCGCGGCACGCCGGCTGCCGGTGGTCAGCCAGGCCTCATAGAGGCGGAGCACGTCCTGGTCCCGGGCGGAGACCCCCGCATTCCGGACTTCGTTGAGAACGTCCACGACATCGGCAAACTTCGCCGAGAGTTCGGCAAAGACCGGGGCAAAGGCCCGGCCCCGCGGGTTGGCCGGCAGGGTCATCGACAGCGCGCGGTAGGCCCCGCCGCCCATCCGGACGTAGTAGCCGATGCCGACGGCCTTGCGCTCGAGGCCCTCGGCCATGAAGCCCGCGATGAACAGTGCGACGTCGCCGAGCCGCTGCAGCGCCGAGTTCCGGCTGTCGCCGGAGGCAGCGTCGGCCGCGTCAGCCAGCATCAGCGCGAGCGGCCGGATGCCGGGGCCGCGGTCGTTGCGGTCGTGGAGCGCCTCCGAGCGCGCGAAGAGGGTGAGAAGGTTGACGACGTAGTGGGCAGTGTGGTCCTCCACCGCCACCTTGTTCGAGGCCATGGCCGCGTCGACGGAGTCGCGAAAGAACTCCTGCAGGCTCGGCACCGGAATCACTCCGGACTCAGCGTCGGAGGTCACCATGACCCAAGCTTATACCGCCGTATGCGCCCCTCCAGCGTGATGCCCGTCACGCCTCGGGCAACGCCGCACCGTCAGCCCGCCAGACCGAGCCCCGGTTGCCAGGCGAGTTCCGTGACCCGGCACTCCCCGCCGTCGTGGTCGAAGCGGAAAGCCACGAACTCTCCCGGGCGGGTCAGCGCGAGGCCGGCGACGAACGAGAGGCCGGCCCGCCCGGCATTCGTGTCCTGGTCGCACTTCACATAAAACGCCCGTCGCGTGGCGTCGCCGGCCAGCAGGCCGGCGCCTGCGCAGGAGGCCAGATAGCGACTGACCTGGGCATGCACGGTTCCCCAGGTTTCCGCATCCGGCTTCTGTGCGGCGACCCAGCGCGTGCTCCGCGAGATCGTGCCCGTGATCATCATCGCCCGCCGCCGTACGCTCAACTGCTGCCACTCGCGACGGCCACCATGGCTGCGGGCCAGCGTGACGTCACCGGTGAACGAGATGAACCCCGGCGCCGCTCCACGCAGCACGTTCACGCCGCGGCGCGCCAGCAATGCGGCTTCCCCGGCATCGGGCTCGACGGCCACCCGCGCCTTCGACCGGAGCAGCGCGGTGCCGGTCGATTCACCCGATGCCAGCATCCCGGCGATGGCACCGATGGCACTCAGCGAGCGTGTCCGCTTGCCGTCCGCGGACAGCTCGGTGAGCTGCGGGAAATACGTGATGACGTTGGGACTGGCAATCGCCGAGTCCCGCTGGCTGCGCGCGACGTCCTCGACCCGCGACCAGTGCGAGGGCGGATCGAGCAGCAGGATGGCATTGCGTCGTGCGCAGTAGCGCTCGGCGGCGAATATCCCGACGGGGCCCACGTCGGCCTTTGGCGCCCCCGACAGCAGGCACACCAGGTCGACGTGGGGTGCCTGGTCCAGGGCATGGATGCCCGTGGCATCGGCGGCGGAACCGATCAGGTCGTAATCGCTGGGCGGCGCTGCGGACCGCCAGTCTCCCCGGCCGTGCACGTACCCGACGGGGCCGATGCCGGCCGCGCCCGGCGTCACGTAGGGCCGCGCCCGGGGCGGCTCGCCATGCAGCCGGACGAGCCCGGATCCGGCCAGGACATCGCCGATGAAACCCTCGTCGTCGGGAACGACGGTCAGGCCCCGCCAGTTCTCCTGCTCTTCCACGAGCGGGTTCGCCGGGGACCGGATGCGCTGCACGCTGAGGTTGAATCGCCAGAGGTCGGACGCCGGGATGCCGTCGTAGTCGACGGCCGCGCGCAGGTACTCGAGGGGCCCCGGGTTCACCGCGTCGAGGTCCAGGCTGCCACCTGGCCCCGGCAGTGTGATCCGGCTGGGGTTGCCCGAACGCGGCACCCGCACCACGATGGCCTGGCGGCCGCCGTTGTCGAAGAACTGGCCCAGTATCCACTCGAGCCGGCTGCGCTCCGCCGGCGAACCGAAGCGACGACGAAACTCCGCCACACTGGCGATGAATACGGGGATATTGGCGGGGCCTCGCGGCGCCGGTCCGACGAAGGCAGTGACGGTTTCGCGGCGGAGCGGGATCAGCTCCTCGCTGGCAGGAGATTCAATGACTCGAATCCCGGCTCCTGAGAGTTCGGGCAACGGGGCGCGCATCCGCAGACAACAACCGGAGGAAGTGTAGCACCGGGGCCAGCAACAGGCCGCAGGCAAACCCGCCCACGTGCGCACGGAATGCGACGGCGCCCGCCAGGGCGTCCGTCCAGTTTGAATAGAGCAGCTGCAGGCCAAACCACGAGATCAGGACGAGCCACGCAGGCAGCTGCATTCCCGGGCCGTGGAGTTCGTCGCGGGGATGCAGGAACAGGTAGGCGCCGAGCAGGCCCGAGATGCCGCCACTGGCGCCCACCATCGGCAGCGGCGACGACGGGTCGGGCCAGGCCTGGGCCAGCGCGGCAGCCACCCCGCAGGCGAGCAGCAGTACGGTCCACGGGCCAGGGCCGAGCGTTCCCTCGACCCGGGGACCGTAGATCCAGAGAAAAACCAGGTTGCCGAGCAGGTGCAACCAGCCAGCGTGCAGGAACTGGTATGTCACCAGCGTGGCTGGCGGGGCCACGATGAGGGCGCCCGCAGGCAACTCGGCGCCGCCGAACAGGCTGCCCGGAACGAAGGAGAGGCCGGCAGGCACGGCAAGGGTGCCCGGCACGGCGAGCAGCTGCCCGGCGAAGGCGAGCCCCAGCAGGCAGCCAAAGGTCAGGCTGGCGATCGCGAAGCCGGGGCCGGATGCGGGCCCGCTCGTCGGCGACGGCCGCGGGATGCCAGTGGCGATCAACGGTTGGCCGCATCGAGCGGCGGAAGGGGCGTGGCTTCGGTGACGGGGTCGCGTTCGACCGGGTAGGTCACGATATTGGCCGTCGGCCTCGCACGGGCGGCAACGCTGCTGGCGTCGGCGGCAGCTTCCAGCAATCGCACCGGGAACCCCCGGCCCTCCTCCACCGTGGCGGCGACGAGGCCGGCATCGATGCCGGTGGCCGCGCCGGTGGCCCGGGCGGGCTGGCGCTTGCGCAGTGCCTGGGCGAGCTGCTTGTCGAGTGCCGCAGCCAGATTCCGCTTGTCGTCCTCCAGGGCCGGATGCGCCTCGAGATAGAGGTTGCCGTCCTGCCAGCCCAGCAGGTGCGGCTGGTTGACGATGCGCACGGGCGTACCGACGGCCACCTGGCTGAAGAGCGACTCGATGTCCTCGGGGAACAGCTGGACGCAGCCATGGCTCACCCGCATGCCGATGCCGGAGGGCTTGTTGGTGCCGTGGATCAGGTAGGACGGAAACCCGAGGCGCAGGGCGTAGGCGCCCAGCGGGTTGTCGGGCCCGGCGGGCACGCGGGCCGGCAGCGGGTCGCCCGCCTGCGCATGTTCCTTGCGGATCGATGGGGGCACGGTCCAGACGGGATCCTTCACCTTGCTGACGACCTTGGTGGCGCCGATGGGCGTGGCCCACCCCTCGCGACCGATGCCGACCGGGTGCGTGATCACGCGGGCCGCCTCCCCCGCCGCCGGCTTCGGAAAATAGAAGATCCGCTTGGTGCCGACATTGAGGACGATGCCGTCGCGGGGCGCGTCCGGCAGGATGAACCGGGTCGGCAGGATGACGGATGTGCCGGCACCGGGCAGCCAGGGATCCACGTCGGGATTCGCCTGGACCAGCTCGTCGAAGCCCAGGTCGTAGGCCCGCGCGATGTCGATGAACGTGTCCTCATACCGGGCCCGGATCACCTGCAGCTCGCCAACCACGTCACTGCCGGGGGCGAGCACGAACTCGTCGCTCACGATGGGGGGCTGCTCGGCAGGGACCTTGGCCACCGGCTGGCGCTTCGCCCATTCGGGTGGCTCAAAGAGGGCGCAGCCGCCAAGTTGCAGGGCTACGGCAAGGACGATCAGGCGCGCGACGGGCTGCATCACTTCTCCTTGCAATCCGGTTTTCTGCCGGAGGCCTGAGCGGCGTTGTAGATCTTCAGTGCCTCGGGCAGCTGCTGGATCAGCTCCTGGATCCGGTTGTCGCCGGAGGGATGGGTGGACAGGAACTCGGGGGGCCCCAGCTTGTTCTTCTTCCCCATGTTCTTCCACAACTGGACGCTCTCGGTCGGGTTGAAGCCCGCGGCCGCCATGTAGTTCAGGCCGACGGTGTCCGCCTCGGTCTCGTTGGCCCGGCTGTAAGGCAGGCTGAGGCCCAGCTGGGCGCCCATGGACAGCACGTCGCCAACGCCATAGCCGCCACCCAGGACCGCCGTGCCGGCGATGACGCCCGCCCGGGTGGTCATTTCACGGTTGACGCGCTTCAGCGAGTGCTGCTGGGTCACGTGGGCGACCTCGTGCCCGATCACGGCGGCGAGCTGGTCCTGGTTCTCGGCCACGCCGAGGATGCCCGTGAACACGCCGATCCGCCCGCCCGGCATGGCAAAGGCGTTGATGTCCTCGCTCTCGAAGACTTCCACGTCCCAGTCCTCGTCCACGTAGGGCTTCTCGAGCTGCTGGACGATCGCGTTGGACACGCAGTTGATGTAGGCGCGGGTCCGGACGTCGGTGGACGCCGGAATCTGGGCGCGCATCTCCTGGAACTGCTTCCCGGACTCGGACTCCAGCTCCGACTCGGAGACGATCGGCACGGCGCAGGCGCCCACCAGGAGGGCAGCCAGTGTCGCGGTGACGGGTGCGGCTATAGCCAGGCAGCGCATGGCACGGATTATCCGGCCAGAGGGCCCTCAGGGAAAGCGGCCGTCCTGGTCGCGCTGCGACAACCAGGCCGAGGCCTCGTCGGCACCGGCCCTGACGGCCGACAGCACCCGCTGCTGGAGCGTGGCCCGGGCCTTGTAGTGCACGCGATACAGATCCGCCGACTCGGCGGCCCGGTGGAGGTAGTCATCGCTGGTTTCGACCGCGTCCACGAGCTTCAGCTCAAGCGCCCGGGAGCCGTACCAGTGCTCGCCCGTGGCCACGGCCTCGATATCGAGCGACGGCCTGTGCGTCGTCACGACCTGCTTGAAGAGGTCGTGGACCTCCTGCAGCTCCTCGCGGAGCTTCGCACGGTCGGCGTCGGTGTTCTTGCCGAACATCGTGACGGTCCGCTTGTAGCGGCCGGCGGTGACCTGCTCGAAATCCACCCCGCGCGACTCGAGGAGGCGATTGAAATTGGGCAGCTGGGCAATGACACCGATGGAACCGATCACCGCGAACGGCGCCGCGATGATCCGGTTGGCCACGCAGGCCATGAGGTAGCCGCCGCTCGCCGCACCCTTGTCGACGATGGCAGTCAATGGGATTGACTTGTCCCGCACGCGCATCAGCTGGGACGCCGCCAGTCCGTGCTCATGCACGGCGCCGCCGAAATTCTCGAGGCGCACGACGACTTCGTCCGTCGTGCTGGCGACGCCCAGAATGGCGCTGATCTCCTCGCGAAGCGCCGCCACCGCCGTGGCCCGGACGTCGCCCTTGAAGTCGAGGACGAAGACCCGCCGCCTGCCGCCGGCAGCCCCGTGCCGGGACTTTTCCTCGGCCTTGCGCTGCTTCCTCTCCTGCCTCAGCTCCTTGCGGCGCTCCGCCCTGGGAAGCAGCGCGTGGCGCAGCTGCTGGCGCAGGCCCCGGTACTTGTCGTTGAGCTTCTCGACGGTGAGGCCACCGGACGACGACTCCTTCCGGGACAGCCCGACGCTGAGCACCACGACGGCAGCCACGGCAGCGACGACGGTGACTGCCTTGGCCAGGAAGAGGCCGTAGTCGAGGAGGAACTGGGCCATGAAATCGCGCAGCTCAGCCTGCGGGGCGGGACATCGGGAGACCGGCGTTGTTGCCCTCCAGGGCACGCTCGGCGCGATAGCTGGAGCGGACCAGCGGCCCCGCAACGACCTCGATGAAGCCCTTGTCGAGGCCGAGCTGCCGGTACGCCGCGAACTGGTCCGGGTGGACGAACTCCCTCACGGGAAGGTGATTGGCAGTCGGCCGCAGGTACTGGCCGAGGGTGAGCAGTTGGACGCCGGCCCCGCGGAGGTCGTCCATCGCCCGGGACACTTCGTCGGCGGATTCGCCCAGCCCCAGCATGAGGCTGCTCTTGACCAGCACCTGGCGTCGGCCAGCGGCGGCGTGGGCGAGTACCGCGAGCGTCTGATCGTAGCCGGCGCGGGGATCGCGGACGTCGGGCGTCAGCCTCCGGACCGTCTCCAGGTTCTGGGCGAACACATCCACGCCGGAATCGAGCACCGTGGAAACGGCGGCGAGGTCGCCCGCGAAATCGGGCGTCAGTGCCTCCACTGCCGTGCCGGGATTGCGGGCCTTGATGGCGCGGACGCAGGCGGCGTAGTGCCCTGCTCCGCCATCCGGCAGGTCGTCCCGGTCGACGGAGGTGAGGACGACGTATTTGAGGCCCATCAACTCCACGGAACGGGCAGCGTTCTCCGGCTCCTCCGCGTCCAGCCAGCCCCGGGGATTGCCGGTATCCACGGCACAGAAGCGGCACGCGCGGGTGCACACGTGGCCCATGAGCATGATCGTGGCGGTGCCGGCATTCCAGCACTCGCCGATGTTCGGACACATGGACTCTGCGCAGACGGTGGCAAGCCGGTGCTCATCCACGGTGCGCTGCACGTCGGCGTAGCGGCCGCCGGAGACCAGGCGGACCCGCAGCCAGTCCGGCTTGCGGCCGACGTCGGCCAGCGGCGTGCCGGGCCGCGCCTTTACCCCGTTGCGGATGGCGGTGAAGCCCGCGGCGGTGCTGTATTTCGCACCGCTTTCGATGGGAATGCCCTTGAACGAGGTCATTGGGCCATTCTGGCACGGGCCGGGCCAGGCCTGAATGCGGCCCCCCAAAAAAAGGCCCGGCGCAAGGCCGGGCCAATACAGGGGGAATCGAAAAATCAGACCACCACGTCAGCGTCAGGCACCTAGTGAACCCGTGACCAGTTGAGGAGCTCCACCTCGCCCTCGTCGCGCTGGAAGTTCTGGGCGAGCAATGCCTCGATCTCCTTCGGTTCCAGCACCTGGTCCACGGCGTGGTTCAGCTCCACCACGCCGCTGTATTCGTCCTCGAATCCCGGTTCCTCCGAGCGCAGCAGGAAGCGGGTGTAGTACTTCGCGCGCATGGCCTGAACGTTAGGGAAATGCCCCCGGGGGTTCTGTGAGGGACTCCACAGAATCGGGGTCCGGCCGGGCGCACCACCAGCGGACGATGGCCTCGCCGGTAACGGCATTCGTGAAGTAGCCATAGCACCGGTGCACATTCAGGCCCTCGGCGCCGCGAAACGGGTTCACGAGGTCCGTCCGGTCCGAGATTGCCTCCACCAGGCCCAGGCGACGCATGTCGGCGAAGTCCGCGGCGAACCGGTGGCCCAGGGCCGTCACGCCGCCAATGGCGGCCAGGTTCTGCCAGCGCCGGATCCCGCGGGGATAACGGGCAGCCCCCTCGTCCGCCGCCCCCATCAGCTGGCGCCGGATATACCTCGTGCCCAGCGGGCTGCCCATGGTCAGGAAGAGGTCGACG
>CAZTGY010000039.1:7592-13543 GCA_964613445.1 uncultured Chromatiaceae bacterium
GGACCAGAGGGTGTCCCAGGCGATCACCGAGCCGAAGCTGTGGGCCATGAGCAGAATGCGCTCGCCGGCGGCCCAGGAGCGCTGCAACTCCGAGCGCAGGAGCCCGCGGATGCGGTCGGCGACGCCATCGTCGTTCCGGAAGTAGCGCTCGGAGTCGGCGATGTTGGCACGGGTATTCTCACCGGCCAGCCAGTCGATCAGGCCGGGAAAGCGGTCGGCAACCCGGTGGGCGAGATAGACGGCCCGCCCCCGGAGGCTGTACACCTCGCGGATGCTGTCCCGGCCCGGCCGCGCCTCGGCTAGCAGCGCCGCAATTCCGGGCTCATCGGGCCGGACGTCCCGGTACTGCTCGTAGAACTCGTGGCCCCACAGGATCAGCCGGAGGCAATCCGGGTTTGCGGCGAGGTCTCCCGCTACCTGCGCATCCGCGCGGCGGATGCCTTCGAGCAGGCACCGCCAGAGCAGTTCGCGATGGCGGTCCGGGGCCGGCTTGGCACGGATACCGGGCACGTACAAGATACGGCGCTTGGCCTCGGGCCGGGCTTCCTGGCTGGGCGACATCGGCGGCATTCTAATGAAGTACCTGCACACCATGGTCCGCGTGACCGACCTGGCCGCATCCCTCGACTTCTACTGCAACCAGCTCGGCCTGCACGAGCTGAAGCGCACGGAAAACGAGCGGGGCCGCTTCACGCTGGTGTTCGTCGCCGCGCCTGGCGACGAGGGCGCCTGTGTGGAGCTGACCTGGAACTGGGATCCCGAGACCTACACGGGCGGGCGGAACTTCGGGCACCTGGCATACCAGGTGGACGACATCTATGCGCTCTGCGGCCGGCTGCAGGACGCCGGGGTCACGATCAACCGGCCGCCGCGGGACGGCTACATGGCCTTCGTCCGTTCGCCAGACGGCATCTCCATAGAACTGCTGCAGAAGGGTGGCCCCCTGCCGCCAAGAGAACCCTGGAAGTCGGCGCCGAACGTCGGCACCTGGTAGGAACGGCCTTGTGAATGGCGGCTTCAGCCGCTCGCCTGCATCCGGGCGGCGCGGAAGCGGCCGGTCTGGATGTGGGCGCTCCTGGACTCCTTGACGACCACCCGGTTGCGGCCCTCTTCCTTGGCCTGGTACAGGGCCTCGTCCGCGAGCTGGATCGCACCCGCCAGGCTGCGCTCGTTGCCGGGACTGACGATGGCCACGCCGACGCTGACCGTGAGCCACGGACTGGTTGTGGACTCGGCGTGCGGGATCTTCAGTTCCTCGACGCTCCGCCGGAGCATTTCCGGAATCTCCCGGCCGAAATCCTGGGCGGGGCCGTACAGCACGAGGGCAAACTCCTCGCCACCAAACCGGGCCGCGAAGTCCAGAGGCCGCTGGGCGCACATGGCGATGACCTCGGCCACGCGCTTCAGCGCATCGTCCCCGGCCTGGTGGCCGTAGAGGTCGTTGAAACCCTTGAAGTGGTCGATGTCCACCAGCAACAGCGTCAGCTGGCTCTGGTCGCGCCGGGACTGGCGCCAGAGCTTCTCCACATCCTTGTCGTAGCGGCGACGGTTGTAGAGCCCGGTGAGCCCGTCGCGCTCCGCCAGGTCATTCAGCATCCTGGACTCGAGGAACGCCTGACGCACGGCCGATTCCAGCTTGAAGCAGCAATACGCGCCGATGAGGTTCACGGCCAGCAGGGTCAGGCCGGAGAACACCAGCTCTGGAAGGGGAAACTGCCACCTCAGCATGCCCCACGCGTAGATCGTGGAGATCGTCACGGCTATCAGGGCGGCATTCCAGAAATGCAGGCCGAGCACCAGCCAGACCAGGAAGATCCAGGCCACCTCGGCCCCGAAGTAATAGGGTGCCCCGGCAAGGCTGGCACGCACGGTGATCGAGGTGCAGACCAGCCCGACCCAGAGGGCCGTCAGCGCCAGGAGGACCTGATAGGCGCCGTGGGAGCCCTCCTTGTAGGACATCACGAGCGCAGCCATGAGGGTGGGCAGCAGCACGCCCAGCATGAACGACGCGGTCTGCCAGGCCAGGTTATCGCGCACCACGGCGAAGATCAGCGCAATGAAGATGGCGGCTGCGCCGATCACCAGGATCGGCCGTGTCTTCGGGTAATTGGACTCCGCGTACACCCGCCGGAACTCACCCTCGACGAACCGGCTGAAGCGCAGCCGGAGCGCACCGGGACGGCGCTCCGTCACCAGCGAGTTCAGGTGCTGTGTCACGTCCAGGTTCAAGGTGCCTCGCGCCCCCAGGTCGGCCCAAGCACGGATCGCCGAGGTGCACTGCAAGCACCCGGCCCACTTAACGCGGTTGACGTTACTGGCTGTGCCGGGGTGGGGCTGCGCGGTGAGTCACATTTCGCCCCCCGGGGGCGTCGAGCCGCTAGGATACGCGGCCATGCCCTCAAGCCCGCCTGCCAACCCGCCGCCCAGCCCCCGGCCCGGGCGAGCCGCCAGCCTGCTCGGCACCGCCGGCGTCCTCTTCATCGGCGTCCTGGCCCTGCTGCAGGCCCCCGCTCCGATGCCGCCCGGACTGGCACTGACGGGTCCGGGACCGGCGACAGGTCCGGCCTGCGCCCTCGGTGATGACGGATTCCTCCGGGGCCGGTTCTTCGGGGCCCTGAGCCTGACGGCCGACTGGTCGGGACCCGGGCTGGCCTGCGACGGCATGCAGAAGCCGGATGGCGAGGGAGTCCGCCTGTTCTTCGCCGGTGACCGGCCGGGTGGCGGCCGGGTTTCCCTGCTGATCGGGCTGGGCGGGAGGCCAGGGGAGCTGGCCGGCGCGGAGCGCCCCGCCAACGTGACCGTCATCGACGAGCGGGAAGGCCGCTTTTTCAGCTCTGGCGGGCCGGGACGTTGCTGGGCGAGCATCAGTTCGGTCACGCCCGTCGCCAACCGCGCTGGCGGCGCGGCCGGCAGTCGCATCGATGGCCTCGTCTACTGCATGGGCGCCCTGCCCTCCGTCGGCGACCGCTCGTCCCTCACCCTGAGCGACCTGCGATTCTCGGGATGGGTTTCTGCCGATGAGGGCTGACCTCCGGCGGGCGGCGCTCGCGGCCTTGATCCTCCTGGGGTTCCAGTCCGGGCCCGCGGCCGCCCTGGAGCCGACGCACCTGGTAAAGGACTTCCCCCGGGGCCAGGCCGTGCTGGAAACGAGGGGGCCACGCTGCCTGCTGCTCGACGTGTATTTCGCCAGCACCCCGCCGCAACGGAGCCAGGGACTGATGTTCGTCGAGTCCCTCGGCGAGTTCGAGGGAATGTACTTCGGCTACGACACGCCCATGAACCTCGTCATGTGGATGAAGGACACGGTGCTGCCCCTGGACATGCTGTTCATCCGGCCGGACGGCACCGTGGGCTCCATCGCCCGGGACACGGAACCCTACTCCACGACGCGCATAAGCTCCGGGGATGCCGTGGTCGGCGTGCTGGAGCTGAATGCCGGCTTTGCCCGTCGCTGGCGCGTGGAACCCGGGACGCGGCTCCTGCTGTTCTGAGCCGGGCCCGCTACTTGCCCGCAGGCGCGACGCAGCGAATCTCCCAGCGCTGCTGGTAGCCCGCCGGGTTGTCCTCGAGGTAGTCGAAGGGCCGTCGGCCCGTAACCTCGTGACCCGACGCGCAGAGCTGGCGCTGCTTCAGCCAGCCCTCGAGCCAGAGCATGCGGGCCTCTTCCGCCGCGGCATCGTCGGCCGGGTACTCCGGGCTGAACCGGACGTCGAAATAGATCTTGTCCGGCTTGTCGTAGGGCTGGACGATCCGGCTGTTGCGGTGCCGGTCGAAATCCGCGCTCTTGTCGAGGACATCGGCCGCGCAGCCGGCCAGCAGAACCAGTGGCGCCATCGCCAGCGCTAGGACCTGTCGCACAGAAGACTCCGAACTGCCGGGAAAACCTGCCCCGCAAGGGCGCCATTGTTGCAGCGCTGCCGCAACCAAGCCACCCCGGGCCGAAACTAATTGTCCGGATGGCAATCGAACCTTGGCGGGCACAGCGTGGGCCAAGTTGCCGGGAACACCCGATATCCATGTGCATTCACCAGAAAGATCGGGTAAATTTAGCGGCCTTGGCCCGAGGGGGGGGCCGGTCCACAGGTCGCTGGCCCCGCGGCCGTGCGCAGAATGCGCCCGGTCCCGCGGAACGAAGAAGCCAGCACCGTGCGCAGTCAGGGCGGCGCCCGGAAGTTCCTGGCGGGAACTGGCGCGTCTTGTACCGGTCTAGAAGAACTGGCCGCAGAACTAGCCTTGCAGAAGAGCAGTTTCGAACAGCACGTTTCGTACGGCACTTGGTCGAGCAATAGAAGCGCCCAAAGGCAGACCTGAAGAGCAGACATGGACAGCACCTTCGACACCGGCCTGGGCAATAACGGTCGCAAGGCGACGATCTTCGCGATCATCGTCGCGTTCCACGTGCTGCTGGTGTGGGCCCTGGTCACCAGCCTCGGCATCATCCAGGTCGATCGCCCGCCGCCGCCGATCATCGCCGAGATCCTCGAGGAGATTGCGGAAGAGGACGAACCGCCGCCGCCACCGCCGGCCATCGAGACACCCCCGCCTTATGTTCCGCCGCCGGACATCGTCGTTGACGTACCCGTGGACGCGCCGGCGACCACCGCGCTGACGAATGTCACCAACGTCAAGCCGCCCCCGGCACCGCCGCCGGTCAAGGCCACGGTCAAGAAAGCGCCGGAGATCGATCCCAAGTTCAAGCGCCGTTTCCAGCCCGAGTACCCGCCCACCTCCCGCCGTCTCGGCGAGGAGGGCTCCGTGGTCCTGCAGGTACTGGTGGGGCCCGACGGCGCGGTCAAGGACGGCAAGGTTCAGAAGAGCAGCGGCTTCCCGCGGCTCGATGAAGCAGCACTCAAGCACGCCCTCCGCGCCTGGCGTTTCACGCCAGGCACCGAGGACGGGGCTCCAGTGTCGGTATGGCACTCGGTCAAGGTAACGTTCAAGATCGAGGGTTGATTTCAAAGCCGCGGGTAACCGGGGCAACATTCAAGGTAAGTGAGTCATGGCAGGCGATAACATTCAGCTGGCACAGAACACGGGCGCAGAGACCGCGGCCCCCGCCGATCTGGCGACCCCGGCAGCCGATGGGACCATCCCGATGGACCCCGCTCTCGATCCGAGCGCCGCACCGATCGACGGCACCGCGCCGGTGGACATGGGCACGATGGATATCGCACCGGTCGACAACGCCCCGGTGGACACCAGCCTGGCCGCCAACGAGGCTGAAAACCCCTATGGTCTCGCCCAGCTGTGGTCCCAGGGCGACTTCGTCGCCCGCGGCACGCTCATCATCCTGGTGCTGATGTCCCTGTACTCCTGGTTCATCATCCTCACCAAGCTGTGGGAGCAGCAGCGCCTGCTGAAACAGGCCAAGGAAGCCGGCCGGGACTTCTGGACGGGCAACTCGCTGAACGACGGACTGCAGAAGCTTTCCGGCAAGGGCAACGTCTTCCGTGCCATGGTCGAGAGCGGCATCAAGGCCAGCGAGCACCACGAAGGCAAGCTGACCGAGCACGTCCCGGTGGCCGAGTGGATCAGCGGCAAGCTGCAGCAGAACGTGGATCGCATGACCAACGACCTGCAGCGCGGCCTCTCCTTCCTGGCGTCGGTAGGCTCCACCGCCCCGTTCGTCGGCCTCTTCGGCACGGTGTGGGGCATCTATCACGCCCTCATCGCGATCGGCGTTGCCGGCCAGGCGAGCATCGACAAGGTGGCCGGCCCCGTCGGTGAGGCGTTGATCATGACCGCCATCGGTCTGGCCGTCGCCGTGCCGGCGGTGCTGGGTTACAACTGGCTCCTGCGCCGCAACAAGGCGATCCTGGACCAGCTGCGATACTTCACTAACGACCTCTATGCGGCATTGGTCGGTGGTGGCACCCGCTCCGGCGCTGCGCGCAAGTAACGGCAAGGGCAAGGTCGGAGCACAGCCATGGGCATGAACGTACCCGCGGGCG
>CAZTGY010000040.1:0-7995 GCA_964613445.1 uncultured Chromatiaceae bacterium
AGGAAGGATTCCTTGGCGGGATCCAGGAAGGGAATGATCTCGTCGTCACCCACGCTGTTGGTGGCGGCGATGCCGAAGTAGATGGGATCCGCGTTGTTGCCCAGGTTGATGGGGCGCAGGCCGAAGGCGGTCGCGCGGTCCTCCTCCTCGGAAAAGGGCAGGGGGTCGATCACCCTGAGCTTCAGCTTGCCGTCCGAGCGGTTGGCGAACTCCTCCAGCATCTCCCGGACCCGGCCGGCGTAGGTGCGCAGCTGGGGCAGGTCAGCCGTCGCCTTGTCCGAGAAGAACAGGTACACGTTCACCGGTTCCGGGATGGTGCTGACTATCTTCCGCGTGCCCTCGGACAGGGTATAGAGCCGGTTCTGGGTGAGGTCCACCCGCGCCGCCGGCAGCAGCGTCACGAGCGCCACGCCGACGAGGAACACCACCGCGAGCACCAGCAGGCCGACGCGGTCGTACAGGAGCCTGCCGCCCATCTTCATGCTAGTCCGCCTTCTTCAGGTCGAGGACGATCGTGGTGGCGACCAGCCACACGCCGATGACCAGCAGGAAGTACAGCACGTCGCGGACGTCCAGCACGCCCTTGCTGATCGAGGTGAAATGCGTGAGGAAGGAGAGGCTGGCGACCGCGTCCAGCAGGGGGCCGGGTAGCCAGCCGGAGAACAGGTCGAGGACGAGCGGGAACCCCGCCAGCATGAAGACGAAGCAGATGACCACGGTGATGATGAAGGCGACCACCTGGTTGCGGTTGGCTGCCGAGATGCAGGAGCCGATGGCCAGGAAGCCCCCCGCCATCAGCAGGCTGCCGACGTAGGCCGCGATGATCACGCCGTTGTCGGGGTCGCCGAGGTAATTGACGGTGATCCAGATGGGGAAGGTCAGCGCCAGGGCCACGGCGATGAACAGCCAGGCCGCCAGGAACTTGGCCAGCACGGCCTGCCAGAGGGTGACGGGCAGCGTCATCAGCAGCTCCACGCTGCCGCTCTTGCGTTCCTCCGCCCACAGCCGCATGGCAATGGCCGGCACGAGGAACAGGTAGAGCCAGGGATGGAAGTTGAAGAAGGGCGCCAGGTCAGCCTGGCCGCGCTCGTAGAAGCCGCCCAGGTAGAACGTGAACAGGCCGGTCAGCGCCAGGAAGATGACGATGAACACGTAGGCGAGTGGCGTCGCGAAGTAGCTGCGGAGTTCCCGGCGGGCGATGCTGCGGATCACTGCCATCACGTCGCTCCCGCCGTGCCGGTCGTGATCTGGCGGAACACCTCGTCGAGGCGTCCGGCCTCGAGGCGCAGCTGCTCGACTGGCCAGCGCCGCTCGGTGGCCAGGCTGCTGACGGTCGTCAGGACGCTGGCGCCTTCGTCCGGGAAGGCGGTGACCGAGAACTCGTGCTCGTCCACTTCCGCCTCCCGCACGCCCGGGATGGCCCGCAGGTCCGCGGCGACTGCCCCCAGGTCCGCCGTGCGCTCGAGGCGGACCGTGACGGCGTTGTGGTAGCGGGAGCGGTGGATCAGGGTTGCCGGTCGCTCGTCCGCGACGATCCTGCCGCTGGCGATGATGATCGCCCGCGTGCAGACGGCATCCACCTCCTCGAGGATGTGCGTGGAGATGACGATCACCTTGCCCGGCGCCATGGTCTGGATGAGTTCCCGGACCTCGTGCTTCTGGTTGGGGTCGAGGCCGTCGGTGGGCTCGTCCAGGATCAGCACCGGCGGGTCGTGGAGGATGGCCTGGGCCAGGCCAACGCGGCGGCGAAAGCCCTTGGACAGCGTCTCGATGGGCTGCTGCAGGACGCTGCCAAGCTGGAGCCGCTCCACCACGTCGCCAAGCCGGCGGTTGAAGTCGGCGCCGGACAGTCCCCGGACCCGGCCGATGAACGCCAGGAAGTCGCCGGGCGCCATCTCGCCATAGGTCGGCGCCCCTTCGGGCAGGTAGCCGAGCTTCTGCTTGGCGGCGACCGGGTGCTCGCCGATGTCGAAGCCGCAGATCCCGGCGCGGCCCGCCGTGGGCGGCACGAAGCCGGCCAGCATGCGCATGGTGGTGGTCTTGCCCGCGCCGTTGGGGCCGAGGAAGCCCAGCACCTCGCCGGGCTCGACGCGGAACGAGATGCCGTCGACGGCCGTGCGGCTGCCAAAGGTCTTCACCAGGCCGTCTGCTTCGATCATCTGCGCTTCTCTGGCTGGGCGCCGGTATTGTCCATGCCGGGCGCCGGCCCGCAAGCTGCATTAAGCGTTCGTAATCCTGGCGACCGGGCGGATGAGCAGCACGTTGGCCAGGGCGATCACCGCCACGATCACCACCACCGTGAAGGTCACGAAGTAGTCGCCGGTCGCCGTCCGGATCTGCCCCGCCAGCAACGTGCCGGCCGCCCCGCCCATGGTGTCCACGAAGGTGACCACGCCCAGGATCCGGCCCAGGGCCAGTTGGCCGAAGCTCTCCACGGCGACCAGCTGGATCAGCGTGAAGCTGCCGCCGAACCCCAGGCCGAAGACCACGGCAAAGGCCGCCAGCTGCGCGGGATTGCCGGCCAGCGCCAGGCCCCCGTCGCCGCCCGTGAACAGCAGCAGGCAGCCCGCCAGCAGCGTGAGGCTGGTCACGACCATGACCCGCTGCTTCCGGAAGCGGTCACTCACGGCGCCGAAGAGGAACTTGCCGGCCACGCTGCACGCGAGGATGGTGGAGTAGAGGGCCGTCGCCCGCTGGGGCGCGAGGCCCGCCTCCTGCTCGAAGTAGATCGTGATTTGGCTGGTCATGGCCTGGATGGCGAACCACAGGCACGCGGAGCCGATGGCCAGGCACCAGAGGGTTCGGGAACGCAGCGCCACGGCAAAGGTCACGCCGCCGCCGGGCGCCGCCGGTTCCATTCCTCCCGGTACCGCCGCGGGAGGCTCGCGCAGCACGAGGAACGCCGGCAGCACGGCCAGCAGCCAGAAGGCGGCGGCCAGCACGCCCATGCCGACCCGCCAGCCGAGCGTCGGGTCGTTGACCAGCGGCGAGATGGCGACCGGCAGCGTGGCGCCGGCGAGGCTGGAGCCGGCGACGAGCACGCCGACGGCAGTCCCGCGCCGGGCGCTGAACCAGCGGGAGAGCAGGACCACGTTGGGCATCAGTCCCGCCAGGATGAGCCCCACCGCAATGACGGCGTGCAGGAGATAAAGGTCCTGCAGGGACCGCGCCGCCGGGTAGGCGATGAAGACGGTCCCGAGGACGAGCAGGCCGGCGCGTATCACCCGCACGACGCCGAAGCGGTCGATGGCCGCGCCCACGAACGGGGCCAGCAGGCCGGAGATCCCGAAGGTGATCGCGGTGGTCCGGCTGACCTCGGCCGGCGTGGCGCCGAAGGTCTCCATGAACCGCGGGAAAAGGTTCTGGGGCACGAACAGCGCCATGCCGTTCGTGAAGAAGTACACCAGGACACAGACCCCGGCGATCCAGAGCTGGGCCCGTCGTTGCATCCCGGTTTGCAGCTAAAGGAGCTCGCCGTCGGCGTTGATCAGCTGGATCGAGTCGAAGCCGAGGCCCTTCAGTCCCGGCTCGATGACCTGGCGGTCGCCCACGACCACCATCACCAGGTCGTCGGGGCGCAGGTAGTCCCCGGCGGCCTTGTTGACCTGGTCCGGCGTGACGCCGCGGATCGCCGCGGCGTAGTCATTCCAGTAGTCGTCGGGAAGCCCGAACTGGACGAGCTGGCTGATCGAGCCGAGCACGGCGTCGCCGGTTTCCCATTGTCCCGGCAGGGAGAGGGTGTTGGTCCCCTTCACCATCGCGACCTCCTCCGGCGTGGCGGGACGCTTGCCGACGATCTCCGCGAATTCCTTGCGGATCTCGGCGATGGACTCCGCGGTCTTGTCGGTCTGCACGGGCGCGTAGGCCAGCAGCGGCCGCTGCCCGCGGGCGTCATAGGCAAACGACCGGGCGCCGTAGGACCAGTGCTTGTTCTCCCGGAGGTTCATGTTGAGCCGCGACGTGAACTGGCCGCCCAGCACGTCGTTCATCAGCTCGATGGCGATGGCGTCGGGCGTGGCCCGTGACGGGATCAGCTGGCCGGCGAAGATCACCGACTGGTCGGCCCCGGGCTTGTCCAGCAGGTACAGCGTGCGGCTGGCGCGGGGCGTCACGTTGTTCACCTGCTTCGCAGGGATGTCGCCCGGCTGCCAGTCCTTGAGCAGGCGCTCGAGCTGGGGCTTGAGCGACGCGACCGTTACCGGGCCCACGGCGATCAGCGTGGCGTGGTTCGGGCGGAACCACTGGTCGTGGAAGCGGACGAGGTCATCGCGGGTCAGCGCGGCCAGGGTGGCTTCGGTGCCGGTGCCCGTGAGCGGCTGGGCATAGGCGTGGCCGTCGCCGTAGAGCAGCTTCGGCACCACGCGCAGGGCCATGGACATGGGCTGGGTCTTCTCCTGGCTGAGCGCGGCCAGGTAGACCTTGCGCAGGCGATCGAGCTCCTTCTGCGGGAACACGGGGTTCAGCAGCACGTCGGCGAAGATCTCGAGCGAGGGCTCCAGCTTGTCGGCGAGCGCGGACAGGTTCACGGACGAGGTGTCGAGGCCCGACCCGGCTCCCAGGCTGGCCCCCAGCAGGGCGAGCTGCTCGCTGATCTCCAGGGAGTTCCGGGACTTCGTCCCTTCATCGAGCATGGCCATCGTCAGGCTGGCGGTGCCGGGCCGCGCCGACTGGTCCGCCGCGAAGCCCGCATCGAGGACGAGGCTCAGGGAAACGACCGGCAGCCCGGGCCGCTCGACCACGATGAGCTTCAGGCCGTTGCCGAGGGTCGCGCGCTGGAAGGCGGGAAAGGCCACCGGCACCTCGCCGGCGGGCAGCGGCATCTGGCTCCGGTCCGCACCGGCCGTCGCGGCGGCCAGCTGGTCGGCCGGCTCCACTGTGAGGACGAAGGGGGCGGCGGTCACCCACTTCCTGGCCACGGCCTGCAGGTCGGCCCGCGTCGCCGCCTCGGCCGCCTCGTAGCCCGGTTTCCAGGCGTCCGGCGAACCGCCATAGACCGTGCTTTCGGCCAGGAGGCCCGACTTGCCGGAGAACCCGCCGACCTTCTCGAGCCCCCGGAGGAAAGCGGCCCGCCGTTGCGTCTTGACCCGTTCGAGCTCGCTGGCCGTGGGCCCGCTCTGGCGGAAGCGCTCGAGCTCCTCGTTCACGACGGCCTCCAGGCGCTCCAGGGAGACGCCCGGGTTGGCGGACACCTGCAGGTAGGTCAGGCCGGCGATCTCGAGGGGCAGGGCGCCGAACTCCACGTCCGAGGCAATCTGCTCCTGGTACACGAGGCGCTGGTACAGCCGGGAGTTCTTGTCCCCCGCCAGGACGGCCGCCGCCAGCTCGAGGTGGTACGCGTCCCGGGTGCCCCAGCGCGGACCGGTCCAGGACAGGTACAGGCGTGGCTGCGCGACCCTTTCCTGCATGCTCTTGCGGCGGACCGTGTCGTGGGTCGGGATCCATTCCTCGAAGCGGGCCAACGGCGGGCCCGGCGGGATGTCGCCGAAGTACTTCTCCACCTTGGCGAAGGCCTCTTCGGCCGACACGTCCCCCGCGATGACCACCACGGCATTGCTGGGGCCGTAGTAGGTCTCGAACCACTTGCGCACGTCCTCGAGGCTCGCGGCGTTCAGGTCCTCCATCGAGCCGATGGTCTCCCAGGAATAGGGATGATCCGGCGGGAAGAGCTGCTTCAGGATCTCCTCGAAGACCTTGCCGTAGGGCTGGTTGTCGCCCTGCCGCTTCTCGTTCTGCACGACGCCCCGCTGCTCGTCCAGGATGGCCTGGGTGATGGCGTTCCTGAAGTGGCCCATCCGGTCGGACTCGAGCCACAGCACCGTGTCCAGCGCGTTCTTCGGCACCGTCTGGAAGTAGTTGGTCCGGTCGAAGAACGTGGTGCCGTTGAGGTCGGTGGCGCCCAGTTCCTGCAGCACGTTCAGGTACTCGCCCTCCAGGTTCTCCGACTTCTGGAACATGAGGTGCTCGAAGAGGTGGGCGAAGCCGGTGCGGCCCGGGACCTCGTTCTTCGAACCCACGTGGTACCACACGTTCACGGCGACGATGGGGGCCTTGCGGTCCTCGTGGACGACCACGGTCAGGCCGTTGTCGAGCCGCCGGAGGGTGTAGGGGATGTCCACGGCGCCCGAGGCGCCGGCGATGGCGGGGGCGAGGAGGGCGACGGCCAGCAGGGCGGCGAGACGGTGCTTGAAGGGCATGGCTGATTCCCGGAGGTGGTGGCGGATTCTAGCTGGCACGGGTCCCGGGATCGAACAACGCGCGTCGAAAATGCCAGAATGTGGCAATGCCGCGCCGGACCCTGTACCCCGCACTGGAGCCCTTCGATTCGGGCCACCTCGCCGTTTCGGGCCTGCACGAGATCTACTACGAGCAGTGCGGCAATCCCCGGGGCAAGCCGGCGGTGTTCCTCCACGGTGGGCCCGGCGGCGGCGGCGACGCCACGCCGCGCCGCTTCTTCGATCCCGCCCGCTATCGCATCATCCTGCTGGACCAGCGGGGCTGCGGCCGCAGTCGCCCCCACGCCGAGCTCCGGGAGAACACCACCTGGGACCTCATCGCCGACATCGAGGCGCTGCGCGAGAAACTCGCCATCGAACGCTGGCTCGTGTTCGGCGGCTCCTGGGGCAGCACGCTGTCGCTGCTCTATGCCGAGGCCCACCCGGAGCGGGTGACCGGGCTGGTCCTCCGCGGCATCTTCCTGCTGCGGCCCGCGGAGATCGCCTGGTTCTACCAGCAGGGCGCCAGCGACCTGTACCCGGACGCGTGGGAGCCGTACCGGGACTTCATCCCGGCCGGGGAGCGCGGCGACCTGCTCCACGCCTATCACCGGCGCCTGACCGGCGCCGACCCGGCAGTGGCCCTCGAGGCCGCCCGCCGGTGGTCCATCTGGGAGGGGAGCACGAGCCACCTGCTGGCCTCGGCCTCCACGGTGGAGCGCTTCGGCGCGGATCACTTTGCCCTGGCTTTTGCCCGGATCGAGGCCCACTACTTCGTCAACCAGGCCTTCATGGAAGTGCCCGACCAGATCCTGCGGGACGTGGGCCGGATCCGGCACATCCCCGCGGTCATCGTGCAGGGCCGCTATGATGTGGTCTGCCCGATGCGCAGCGCCTGGGACCTGCACCGGGCCTGGCCCGAGGCCCGGCTGCACGTCGTGCCGGACGCGGGCCACTCGGCTTTCGAGCCCGGCATCGTGCACGAACTCATCACTGCCACGGACCAGTTTGCCCAATGAATGAACCGAGATGACCGACCAGAGCCTCCTCATAACCAATGCTCTCATCTGCAACGAGGGCCGTGTGACACCCGGCGACGTGCTGATGCGCCGCGGGCGGATCGAGAAGGTCGCGCGGGAGATCCCGGCCGGCCGCGTGGACCGGATCATCGATGCGCGGGGCAAGTACCTGCTGCCCGGCTTCATCGACGACCAGGTGCATTTCCGGGAGCCCGGCCTGACCCACAAGGGTGACCTGGCGACGGAATCCGCCGCCGCCGTCGCCGGTGGCATCACCAGCTTCATGGACATGCCCAACACGATTCCCAACGTCACGAGCCGGGCCGTGCTCATGGACAAGTACCGGCTGGCCCGCGGCCGGTCGAAGGCGAACTTCTCCTTCTATTTCGGCGGCGCCAACGACAACCTGGACGAGATCCGCGCCCTGCAGCCGGGTGACTGCTGCGGCGTGAAGGTCTTCATGGGCGCATCCACCGGCAACATGCTGGTGGACGATCCGCGCACCCTGGAGCTGATCTTCGCCGAATGCCCGACGCTGATCGCCACCCATTGCGAGGACACCCCGACCATCAAGGCCAACGAGGAGCGGTTCCGCCAGCAGTACGGCGAGGACGTGCCGTTTTCGGCCCATCCCCTGATCCGTTCCGAGGAGGCCTGCTACAAGTCAACCGTGCTGGCCACCACGCTGGCGAAGCGCCACGGCACCCGCCTGCACGTGCTGCACCTGACGACGGCGAAGGAACTGGAGCTCTTCGAGCCCGGCC
>CAZTGY010000040.1:8005-13525 GCA_964613445.1 uncultured Chromatiaceae bacterium
GCCCCCTCATCACCAATCAGGGCGGCAAGCGGATCACGGCGGAGGTGTGCGTGCACATGCTCCACTTCGATGACCGGGACTACGCGGCGAAGGGCGCGCTGATCAAGTGCAATCCCGCCATCAAGACGGCGGCCGACCGCCAGGCGCTGATCGAGGGGCTGAAAGACGGCCGCCTGTCCGTCGTCGCCACCGACCACGCGCCGCACACGCTGGCGGAGAAGGGCGAGAAATACTTCAAGGCGCCCTCGGGCCTGCCCCTGGTGCAGCACGCGCTGCTGATGCTCCTGGAGCACGTGCACGACGGCACCCTGCCGCTGGAACTGATCGTGGAGAAGACCAGCCACCGGGTCGCGGACCTCTTTGCGATCCGCGACCGGGGCTACGTCCGCGAGGGCTACTTCGCCGACCTCGTGCTGATCGACCACCTGAAGCCGACGACCGTGCGCCGCGAGGACGTGCTGTCCAAATGCGGCTGGTCCCCGTTCGAGGGCGACACCTTCCGGTCGTCGATCGTCACCACGATCGTGAACGGCGTCGTGGCCTACGAGGACGGCCGCGTGACCGACGCGGTGGCCGGCCAGCGGCTGGACTGCGGCGGCCGCTAGTCCGCCGCTCCCCCGAACCGGACCTTGCCCACGATCCCGAGGGTCCGCAGGCTCGGGTAGGTGATGGACATGCGGAACGGCGGGAAGTCGTCGAAGTTCGAGGCTTGCCGCACGGTCGCCGGCGATTCCTGCGCCTGCAGGTCGTCGGTGTTCGTCCAGTAGATGTCCCGGAAGGCCGCAATCGGGTTGTTGTCCTCGAACAGGTTGCGGACCCAGAACTCCACGGAGTACTTGGTGGATTCGAAGCCCAGCCGGAGGTTGACGTTGGTCCGCGCCGGCAGCCAGGACTGGTTGTCGTTGCCCACGTAGATCTTGCCCAGGTAGTTCGCGTCCGCCCGGGTGAACCATTCCCAGTCGCCCTCGAGGGCGCGACGGTAGGTCAGCGACGCGCTCGAGGTCCACTCGGGCTGCCGCATCTGGGTATTGCCGGAGACGTCGCCGGACAGCTGGCGGCATTGGCCCGCCTTCGTATTCTGCAAGGCCTCGGTCTCGTCGTCATCGGCGCCGGTAATGGCCTGGATCGCGGCCGGCGCGCAGCTCGGTTCCCTCGTGTAGAAGCTCGGGAACAGCGACAGGGTGTCCTGCCGCGCATTGGTGAGCTGGGAGTCCGTGTAGCCCACCGTCAGCCGGCCGGTCAGGTTCTCCGTGAAGGCGATGTCCGCCGTCGTCTCCCAGCCCCAGACCTCGGCGTCGCCGGCATTCACGTTCAGCGCCGTGACCTGCTCGAAGGGCAACCCGGTGTTGGGTGAGGTCTCCTGCAGCTGGCGCAGCACGATGTCGGTCCAGTCGTTGTAGAAGACCGCGAAGTCCAGGCCGACCCGCCGGTCGGCGGTGTAGCCCTTGAAGCCGAGCTCGTAGGAGGTGATCTTTTCCTGGTCGAAGGGGTTCACGATCAGCTCTTCCGCGACGCCGGTGTCGGTGATGACGCCGGCACGGATCAGCTGCAGCCCACCGGGCTTCTCGCCGTGGGCCACGGAGCCGTAGGCCATCCAGCCGCTCTCGAACTTGTACTTGAGGCCCACGCGGCCGGTGAGGGACTCGAACCGGGCAGAGCCCTGGTCGACGGTCTCCGGCGCCAGGACCCGCAGGTCGTAGTAGTCGTCGCCGCAGTTGGCCACGTCCGGGAAATTGAAGGGGAAGGTGTCGGGATCCGAAGGCACCCCGGGATTGTTGGGGTCCTCGCCCGCGCACCGGGTGTAGTCGAAGCTGGAATTGTCCAGGGCATCCTTGGAGAAGCGGATCTCCGCATTGGCCTGCCAGGCGTCGGTGATGTCGAAGTCCGCCGCACCGAAGACCGACCAGGCCTCGGTATTGTTCTTGGCTATGGGCCGGACCAGCGGATCGACCGCACCGTCCGGCGTCAGGGAGCCGCCGAAGATGTAGGTGCCGATGGCGAGGTAGGTTGGATAGGCCAGCGGCCCGATGCCGACGTCGAACTGGGACACCGGCAGCTGGGTGGTGGCGACGGGTGCGCCGGGGTAGGCCTCGTTGTCCACGTTGTAGTAGTAGGCCCCGCCGGAGTAGCGGAAGCGCTGGTCCCGCGGGCTCGTGAAGCGGATTTCCTGGCTCCACTCCTCGGTGGTCTCGCCGTTCTCGATGTTCACGAAGCCCATGGGCGCCCGGGACCAGTCGGTGGGTGACAGGCACTGGGCGACGCCGATGGTGGAGACGTTGTTGCAATAGACCAGCGGTATCGTGTTGCCAGAGCTCCGGCCGAAGTCGGACATGGAGTTCTGCTCGGTGTCCGAGTAGCCCGTGAGGAAGCTGATGGTGCCGAAGTCCAGGTCCCAGACGATGTTGAGGTTGCCCCGGAGCAGGTCCCGGTCCTCGCCCGTGGCCTCGGGGATCTTGGGCATTGAATTGTCGGTGATCGAGTTCGGCACCGGAACGCCATTCGGGAAGTCGGAGCGGGAAAGCGCGTCGGGCAGCGCCTCCAGGTCCGGGATCTTGCCGCACCAGTTCTGCAGCCGGACGAACGGCCGTTCCTCGGCGTTGGCCGTGGTCTGCTCGACCCGGTCCTCGCAGTTGGCGGGGAGGCCGGCCGTGGCAGGCTCGTTGATCTCGTCGTTGGAGTAGTACATCCCCAGGTTGATGTCGAGGCTGTCCGCCGGGCGCCAGCGCAGCTTGCCCTGCATGCTGCGGTACCGGTAGCCGCCAATGTCGGTGGCCGGCGCCAGGCTGTTGTCGTAGGAGCCTTCCCACTCGTCGTACATGGCCGAGAGGCGTCCGGTCACCGTGTCGCCGAGCAGCGGGCCGCTGATCATGCCGAGGGCCCGGCGCTTGCCGCGGTTGCCGCTCTCCACCTCGGTGCGGGACTCGAAGACGTCGCTCGGCGCCTTGGTGACGTAGTTGATGGCGCCGCTGAAGGCATTCCGGCCGTACTGGGCGCTCTGGGGGCCCTTCAGGACCTCGATCCGCTCCACGTCGAGCTGGCTGAAGTTCAGGCCCTCCCGGCCGGAGACGAAGACCCCGTCCACGAAGATGGCCGTCGAATTCTCGCCGAAGATGTCCTGGGGGACGATGCCGCGGATGACGGGTACCGGCAGGTTCTCGCCGAAGGCATTGAAGAAATTGAGGCCGGGGGTCAGGGCGGCCACGTCCGCCAGGTTGGTGATGCCCGCCGCAGCGATCGCATTGGAGTCGAAGGCGGTGATGGACAGCGGCACATCCCGCAGCCGCTCCTCGACCCGGCGCGCCGTGACGACGATCTCGCTGAGCTCCTGGGCCTGGCCCAGGGCCGGGAGGCCGATCCCCGCGGCGAGAACTGCTGCCGATGCGACAGCCCGGCGTCCGAGACGCTTCTGGAATGTGGTCATGACCGCTGCTACCCCTGGTGAATCTGCTTACAGGATGCCTGCCGACTGCCGGCGCCGGGACGCCCGCCGGCGTCCCAGCAGCGGCAGGCCGGCGAGGACGGCCAGGCTCCAGGGGTCGAAGGCCCCGCTGCCACCCGGCAGCAGCCCGCCATTGCCACCGCCGCCGCCACCGGGCGCCGCGTTGACGGTGACCGTGATGGTGCCGGTCGCGCTATCGGCGTCAACCGCCCCGTTCTCGTCAGTGATCGTGACGACGCAGCTGTCGCCGCCCGAGTAGCCGGCATTGGGCGTGTAGGTCACCGACGCGCCGGCGACCGCCGTGGCGCTGGAGAGCGCGCAGCTGCCATTGGCGCCCTGGGTGGTCACCGCGAGCGGGTGCTGGGCTGCCGAGCCGTTGCCCAGGGTGATGGTGAGGGTGCGCGGCGCCGAGGCGGTGTTGGCGGTGGTCGTGATGCTGGCCGCGGCGAGGGCCGGCAGGGCGTCGGCGATGGTGACCGTCACCGTGTTGGTGGCGGTCTCGTCGTCGACGTCCGTGATCGTGTAGCTGAAGGTGTCCGATCCCTGGAAGAACGTCGCGCTCGGGGCGTAGGTCACCGTCGTGCTGTTTGGGGGCACGCTCGCCGCGCCTTTGCCCGCCACACCGACCGTCACCACGGACGGCGCATCGCCCAGGTTGTTGCCGGTGGCGGCGTTGAAGGTGCCGGAGCGCGTCGAGGGATCGACTCCGGCCGTGGAGATGGAGGTGATCGTCCCGGGGGCCGCCGTGGGCACCTGGTTGGTCACCGTCACCGTCACCGTCGCGAAGTCGGTGGGCGCGGTGCCGCCGTCCTCCACCGTGTACGTGAAGGTGTCCGTGCCCACGAAGTTGGCCGCCGGGGTGTAGGTGACGTTGACGGCGGCCGTGGTCCCTGGGGAGCCGTTGACCACGACGGTGCCGTTCGTGCCGTCGGTCTTGGTGACGGTAACGTTGCCCGTGAAGCCCACGTCGTTGGCGAGGACGTTGATGGTCACCGGGGTGTTCCAGCGGGTGGTGGCCGTGTCGTCGTTGGCCCCGAACGCTGCGATCGACACCGTCACGGTGGCCGTGTCCGTGGCATTGGTGCCCGCAATGGTATAGGTGAAGGTGTCCGTGCCGGAGAAGCCGGCATTCGGGGTGTAGGTGACGTCGATCCCGGCCTGGTTGCCCGGCGAGCCGTTCACCACCACGGTGCCGTTCGTGCCGTCCGTCTTCGTGACCGTCACGGGGTCCGCGAAGCCGGTGTCGTTGGCCAGCACGTCGATGGTGACCGGCGTGTCCTGGAAGCCGGACGCCGAATCGTCCGCCGCGGTCGGCACGGCCGTGAAGGTCATGAAATTGGCGCCGGGAAGGGTGATCGCCGTGGCGGTGCGCACGATGAGCTGGCCCTGCGTGGCCGAGCCATCGAAGACGGCGGTCTTGTCGAGTTCGACGAACCAGAGGTTGAACGCCCCATCCTGCGGGTCGCAGGGGGCCCCGGCCAGCGCGTCTGTCAGCCCGCGCGTGTTGCCCGTGCTCGCGTCGTCGCCGCCGATCGTGCGCTGGACGCACTTGGCATTGCCGCCCACGTCGTACAGGGCCGAGCTGTCATTGATGAAATCAAGGCCGAGGGACGTGTTCAGGCAGCCACTGGCGCCGACAGAGGCCAGGAAGGTCCCCTCCACGCAGCGGTAGCTGGCGGCGTTGGTGGAAGTGCTGTTGGTGGTGGTGTTGATCACCAGGTCGACCACCCGGTCGCTGATGACCGGCGAGCCGTTGGCGTTGCTGCCGATGAACGAGGTGGACTGGAAGATGCCGGTCATGGCCCGGATGCCGGTGGCGGCGTCCCAGGTCCACACGGCCGTGGACGGGGTGGCATTGGCGTTGGACCAGATGCCGCCGACGCTGACAGTGGACGTGCTGAGGCAGGGATCTGTTGCGGTAAGCGCAGGGGGAGGGGGTGGGCAGCCCTTCCACTTCAGCGTGCTCAGGGCGCCGCCACTGCTGATCTGGTTGTGCTTGTCCAGGCGCACGCTTACGGGGGCGGCGCTCGCGGCGCCTGCCAGGACCAGCAGTGCCAGCGTGACGAATGTGTATGTTGCTT
>CAZTGY010000041.1:0-13493 GCA_964613445.1 uncultured Chromatiaceae bacterium
TACTCGACCACGGGCCCTTGATGATCGGCGCATTCTTCGGCACGGTGATCAGCCTCGAGAGGGCCGTGGCGCTAGGTGCCCGCTGGGCCTATCTGGCGCCACTGTGCACGGGCCTGAGCGGCCTGGCACTGATCGGCGGCCTGCCCGGGCAGCTTCCCGCAGCCCTTGCGGGGGCGGGAAGTCTGTTGCTCCTGGCGGGCTCGATTCAGGTGTATCGGCGCCAGCGGGCGCTGCATACGCTGACGCTGGCGCTGGCCGCCGGGGCCCTGTGTGGTGGCAACGTGCTGTGGCTCGCGGGCCTTGGGATGCATACCGCCGTGGCGCCATGGATGAGCTTCCTCGTGCTGACGATTGCCGGCGAGCGACTGGAGCTGTCGCGTTTCCTGCCTCCGTCGCCCGGGTCGCGCCAGGTGTTCGCGGCTATTGTCCTGGCAATGCTCATGGGAGCACTCCCCGGGATGGGTAGCTTCGGTGCCGGGCGCCTCCTGTTTCCCATCGCACTGCTCGCGCTGGCGCTGTGGCTTGTGCGCCAGGACATAGCGCGGCGCACGGTGCGCGAGCGTGGCATGACGCGCTTCATTGCCGTGTGCCTGTTGACCGGTTATGGATGGCTTGGCGTCGGGGCACTGTGCCTGCTTGGCGCCGGCGGTGTCCTGCCGGGAACTCCTGGCTACGACACCGGACTGCACGCCGTGCTGCTCGGCTTCGTGTTCGCCATGGTATTCGGCCACGCCCCGATCATATTCCCTGCCATCCTTGGCGTACGCATCCCCTATCACAGGTTCCTCTACCTGCCTCTGCTCGTGCTGAACCTCTCGGTGGCAGTGCGCATCATCGCAACACTTGCCGCCCTGCCCGCGGTCCGCAGCGCAGGCGGCTTCCTGAATGCCCTCGCGATCGCCCTGTTCGTGGCCGGCACGCTGGCGTCGGCGATCCGCGGCTCCCTCTCTCCGCGAAGCCGCAACGGCACAGCCCGGAAGCCAATAGGTAGAGATCCCTAGTCACTTTTCGGCGGCGACTCACTAGACTCGGCCGAAAGCCATAGTCAGTCAGTGAGCAGAGCGCAATGAGCATGCAGGCTACCGACCTCAAGGCCGTCGTTGGCGTCCTAAACCAGATCCTGGAGGCCGAACTGGCCGGGGTGGTCCGCTATACGCACTACTCATTCATGGTCTTCGGCTACAACCGCATACCGATCATTTCCTGGATCGAATCCCAGGCCAATGAGTCGCTGCTGCATGCCCGACAGGCGGGGGAGATGATCACCCACCTCGGCGAGCACCCGTCCCTGGCAATTGGCCCGCTGCTGGAAAGCCACAAGCACGACGTCGGTGACATTCTGCGCGAATCGCTCGACCATGAGCGCCGTGCGCAGGGGCTTTACCGTGAGCTTCTGGCCCTGGTCGAAGGACGCTCGATCATGCTTGAGGAATACGCACGCTCGCAGATCGCAGCTGAGGAACTGCATGCGGGCGACATCGAGAAGATGCTGCGTCGACCAGGCTAAGCCGACGCATCGCCCGCGCTCCACGCGTCGAGTGGGTGGAGCCGCCCCCCCTGCACGCACTTGCCCTACCCGTAGGGCAGCATGGGCCCCGCCAGGCACTGCAGGCGCTTCTCGTCGAGCAGCCGTACCGAGCGACGGCTGACGGTGATCACGCAATCCGTACGGAACTGCGTTAGAACCCGGCTGACGGTTTCCGGCGCAAGCCGCAGGTGATTGGCGATGTCCTCACGGGACATGATCAACTCGAACTCCGTCGCGGAGTGGCCCTGCGCCCGGAGGCGGCCCGAGACACTGAGAAGAAACGCCGCCACGCGCACGACAGCATTGTGGTCGCCGGTCAGGCGGCCGGTGTACAGCGCGGAACGGCTGGCTATGCGCAGCAGCCCGAGGATCAGGCTGGGGAATGACTGCGCGAGGCGCACGACCTCCCTGAACGGGAGATGGCAAACGGTTGAGGAAGACAGTGCGAGGGCATTCCCCGCGTGCCGCTCCTGGTAGATCGCCGCGAAGCCGAGCACTTCACCGGGCAGGTGGAAATTCAATATGTGTTCACTGCCATCCGGGTCGAGTACCGTCGACTTGAGGCAACCGGAGCGCACGGCAAACAGAGACGAGAAGTCATCACCGACGTGGAAGAGATACTGGCCGGGCTCGAGGTATTGCTGGCGCGAGACCATCCCTTCGATCAGCGGAACCTGGGTGGGCTCGACGTTGGCAGGCAGGCATACCCGCGCCACCGGGCACCGGCTGCATGGCACGATCTCGCCGGCATCGACATCGCGGCGCCGCGAGCCGCGTCCGCCGCGGATCGTCGGGCTCCCGTGTCCGGACTCGCGTACCGCCACGCGGCACCTCCTGACCCGATGCTAAACGACCCACCGGGCTGTTGCCAGCGGCGGCAGCACCGCCGCTGGCAACAGTTGCCCTACTCCTTCCGCGCCGGCTTCAGTGGCACCGTCTTGTGCACCCAGTTTGTGGGGTCCTCACGGCGCGCCGGAGATGGAATCACGAGCATCTCGGTCTGGCTGCGGCGCTCATACTCGTCCATGTCGATCTCATAGCCCTGGCCAGCCCACTTCCAGCAGCGCTTGCGGAAGGCGGTCTCCATGCTGTCGGTCTCTACCAGGAACTCATCCGAGAGGCGCGCAGGCGTGATGGGTGGCTTCAGGTCCTCCACCACCGAAAGGTCCTCGACGACGGCGAGCTGGATTCCCGCCATTCGCTCGGCGTCGAACTGGGGCTCCTTGAGGAAGTTGCGCGCTTGCCAGCCAATGGCGCGACTCAGCCTCTGGTCCACCGGGGTACGAGCGGTGAAATTGATCTGGCTCATGCCTTCCTTGAACGTCGGCTGGATGCGGTGACAGAGTCCCACCAGACTGAACTCCAGTGCAACGCTCGTATCAAGGCGCTCGGTACCCAGGAGCCTGGCAATCTCACCAGTCTTCTGGTCGGGCTTCGGCGCCGGCTTGCGGCGGCTGACGGCCGCACCCCACTCGGTTTCCTTGATGGGGAAGTTCTCGAGCTTTGGCGTGCGCTTGGCGCCGAACTGTCGATGGACGAAATTGGTGTGCGCGGTGTCGAGTGAGTTCTCCTCAAAGCGCATCCAGTTGGTCTTGGCCTCGAAATGGTAGGCGATGCGATGCCAGCCGACCGGGTCGTCGTATTCGGGGAAGAGGTCCGGAATATGCGGGCGCTCCATTTCAGGCAGGTCGCCGAGGAAGACCCAGACCCAGCCGTACTTCTCCTGCGTTGGATAGGTATCGACCCGGACCCGCTTCGGCACCGAGACATCCGGCCCCATGGATGGAATCAACGTGCACCGGCCGCTGCCGTCGAATTCCCAGCCATGGTAGGGGCACACGACATTGCAGTCGTGCATCTCGCCCTTGCCCAGCGATGCGCCCCGATGGCAGCACACGTCGCTCAGGCAGGCCGCCTTGCCGTTCGCGTCACGGAACAGCACGAAGTCACAGGCCAGCATGCGCACCTTCAGCGGCTTGTCGCGCTTTACGTCGGAGGCAGCCGCGGCCACGTACCAGTTGTTGATAAGCATGTCTTGTTGCTCCTCGGGTTTTGGACGGACATCCGCGCATGTGCCGCTCCGGCGACCCTGCGCACCTTCACTCTTCAGTCACTTCGTCAGATGCCTGACGCAGGGAGAAGGTACGGGGTGTGAGCTGCAGTGATCACTGATGTACATCAGCTGGAGTGCCCACGTGCACTTCCTCGTCCTCGCCTCCACCCATGAATCACCGGTATAAGGGAAAGCCGCACTTGCCGAGTCACGTGGCTGCCGCTAAACGTGCACAGTGGCCCCGGGCGATGCTATGAGTCCATGACACCAACCGCCGAACAGACCAGCGCGTTCCATGCCCGCGGCTTCGTCGTCATAAAGGGCTTCATGGCGCCAGATGCAGTCCGGACATTGGGTAAATGGCTTGACGGGCTAGGGGCAGCGTCGGTTGTCGCCGGTCCGGAGGCGCGGTACTTCGAGAAGAGCCCCGTCACGGGGTCCAACATGCTGGTGCGGGTCGAGCACTTCCTCGGGCCGGACAACCCGGATATCTCGGGGCTGCTGCTGTCCCCTGCAGTACTCGAGGCGGCGTCGGCGCTTTTGGGCGAGCCGGCCGTGCTCTTCAAGGAAAAGGTCAATTTCAAGCTACCCGGCTGCCGGGCGGACAAGCTTCACCAGGACCAGTCTGCCGGCTGGAACGCCTACGGCGACTACTTCATCACCATGGCGGTGGCAGTGGACGCGAACCGGCGCGATAACGCGGCGCTGAGCTTCCTGAATTCAGGCAACTACAGCAAGAGCCTGATGACGCCCGAATGGCAGCCGCTCACGCAGGACGACCCGCCGTATTCGCCGGCGGCCGAGTACACGCTCATCGAGGCTGACCCGGGCGACGTGATCTTCTTCGATTCCTACGTGCCCCACGGGTCGCCGCCGAACACCAGCACCCGCCAGCGGCGTAACGTCTATGTCACCTTCAATCGGCGTTCGACCGGCGACCTCCGGAATCGCTACTACCGCGACAAGTGGGCCAGTTACCCGCCAAACAGCCCCACCGATGCCCGTGCGAGCGACGCGTATCGCGTTTGAGGTTGCACAGCCGCCTGCCTGGGCGGCCGGAGGCAGGCGGGCCACGGGCTGGTGGCGCTGGCTATTCGAGGAGCGAAGGACATGGGCAAGGTCTACGAGGCAATCGATGAGCACATCAGTGGCTGGCTGCGCCAGCAACAGATGTTCTTCGTCGCCACCGCTCCGCTCAGTGCTACCGGGCTCGTCAACTGTTCACCGAAGGGCCTCGATACACTACGAATCCTCGGCCCCAGGGAAGTCGCCTGGCTGGATGTCGGTGGGAGCGGCATCGAGACCGTCGCTCACCTCAAGGAGAACGGACGGATCGTCATCATGTTCTGCGCAGTCGAGGGCGCGCCACGCATTCTGCGCCTGCATGGCCACGGCGCCGTCATCGAGCGCAACCACCCCGATTTTAGCGCCCTGCTCGCCACATTCCCGCCACAGCCCGTCTGCCGGGCCATAGTCCGCGTCGCGGTGCAGAGGATTGCCGACTCCTGCGGCTGGGGCGTGCCCCGGTACCGGTATGAAGGCCAGCGTGACGACATCGAACGGGCCGTGGCGGGGAAGACCAGGGAGCAGCTGCTGGCGCAGGCGGCCCGCCAGAACAGCCGCAGTATCGATGGCCTGGATGGACTGGATCTCGGGGCGCTGAAGTAGCCGCGGCCACGGCGCACTTGATCCAGGTCAGAGCGGCATTGGGCCGGGTAGCGCATTTTCCCCATGATCGGGTACGTCGGCGTTTGGGCGAGGAATTGCATATGCTCGAGACCTTCGATGAATCGAGGCTGGCATCCGCCGGGCCACGCACGCTGAGCGACCTGCTCGAACAAGGCAATATCATCTACTTCCCGCAATGCCCGATACCGCTGCCTCCTGAGGCGGATCTCGAGGCCCTGCGCAGCGAACTGCCCCGGCAGTTGACCCGCAAGAACGTCAGCTACCACCCCGAAGCTGACTCTGTTCGCGGCATCCGCGGCGACTCGGCGATCTATTCGACTGCCTACCGGACCCTGACGGCCGTGCGCCGGAACATCGCCGACTTTACCCGGCGCGCGATGCCAGAATTGATGCGCAACGCGCCGATCGCCACCTGCAGCCTCCGGCCAATGGAAGAAGCCGGGAGGGATATAGACGCGCACAAGGCCAGCGAGCTCATCCACTTCGATGCCGGGGCATACGGCGCGACGAATGGTGATCGCATCCTGCGCTTCTTCATCAACATCAACCCCGCGCAGGAGCGCGTCTGGGTGAGCAAGGGCGATTTTCGCCACGTCTTCCCCCGCTACTCCGATCGCGCCGGCTTCACGGGGCCCGGGGGACGCATGGGCCGCCTTGAGAAGGGGCCTCTCGATCATCTGCGCAGCGCACTGGTGCGGGGCCTGAGCGGCATCGCACCACTGGCCAAGGTCCTCGATTCAAGCCCCTATGATCGAGAGATGAAGCGCTTCCACGATTTCATGAAGGATACGCCGGACTTTCAGGAGGACCCCGTCGGCCACGCTGAGGTGCATTTCGCGCCTTACTCGGCCTGGACGGTGTTCGCCGACGGTGTCAGCCATGGCTGCCTGTCCGGTCAGCATTGTTTCATCTGGACGGCAATTCCACCGCTGGCCAATGCCCGCTTCCCTGAGCTCGCGCCCATGAACGTTCTCAAGGAAGCCATGTAGACAGGAATCCGGGCCGTTCAGCCGCAGGATCCCCCTGAGCAGCAGCCGCCGCTCGCTGCCCCTGGAGCCGCCACCGCGGCGCCGGGCTTGCCGATGCGGACTCGCCAGACACTCGGGCCCGACTCGATGTAGTCCCAGGTGAAGCCGCCGGCGTTCACGGCCTGGAACTGGCTGCGGAGCGGCCTCGGATCGTGGTCGTTGACCAGTTGCAGCGCCTCGCCGGGCTGGAGCGCATTGAAGCGGCCGAAAATCAGCTCGTGGCGCTCGTAGGGCAGGATCTCGCGCACGTCGATGGTCGTGGCAAAGGTCTCGGACATGGTGACTCCCTGGATGAGTGACTGGATACCGCAGACGGTGGAATCAGAAGAACTACATTCTCTGCATCTTCAAAGTATCACCAGGGCTGACGGCAGTGCAAGACACTGGCGGCGGGTTGCGGGTTGCGGCTTGTACCTATACGCGGCGGGACCATCTGCGGCTGCTTCAGCCGGCCCTGCTCGGCGCGGCACGGCGCCGTCGTGCTCAGATGCCCGGAATCGAAAACCCACTGCCGGATCCGGCAGCCGTCACTCCGCCGCGGCGCTGTTGCCCTGGAGCCGGCGAATCAGGGTCCTCAGAAAGACCTTGTTGAAGCGCAGCTGGCACTCCGTGGAGACCTGCTCGAGCATGGTGGAGCTTACTGACAGGACGGTCACGGGGTCCTGGGCGCGGAAGCCGGCCGTGCTCCGCGCACCGGAGATGTAACCGGTTTCACCGAAACAGTCGCCCTCCCGGAGCGTGCCGAGGGCCTTGCCGTGGCTTTCCACGGCCACCTTGCCGGTGACTATCACGTAGAAGCGGTCGTCGGCCGTGCCCTCGCGGACGATCTCGTCGGCTGCCGAGTACTCCCGCCACTCGCTCGCGCGGAGCAGCTCGCGGATCTCGGACTGGGAAAAGTCGTGGAAGAAGGACAACCGCCGCAGAATGTCGAAGTGCTCCTGGCGGTCGATGCCGTCCCACTGGCCCTTCAGCTGGTGGTAGACCCGGGTGAGCCGGGCCCCGAAGTCGGAGCCGCTGGTGAAGCGGGCCGCAGGATCCTTCTGGAGCGCGATGGCCACGATCTCCTCCAGCTCCTCGGGCGCGCCGAGCCGCAGGGTGTGAATCGGTGGCGGGGTCGCGTAGACGATCTGGTTCAGCAGCTTGGACAGCGAACTTGCGCGGAACGGCCGGAATCCAGTCAGCAGCTCGTACATGACCGCGCCGAGGGAATACAGGTCTGATGCGGGCGTCAGGTCGTTGCCCTGCACCTGCTCGGGCGACATGTAGCTGGGCGACCCCGCGATGCCCTCGATCTTGGAGATGTCCGAGTCCCGAAGGATGGCGATGCCGAAGTCGATGATCCGGACGTCATTGTCGTTCGTCAGCATGATGTTGCTGGGCTTGATGTCGCGGTGGATCACGCCCCGCTTGTGGGCGTAGTGCAGGGCCTTGGCGCACTTGTAGATGATCTTCACCACATCCTCGACGTGGAGCAGGTTGTCGGGACGGCAGTAGGCCTCAAGCGTCCGGGCCCGCTGGACGTGCTCCATCACGACGTAGTACTTCCCCTCCTCCTCGCCCGCATCCAGGATCGGGAGGATGTTCGGGTGCTGGAGCATCCCGACCATGTGCGCTTCGTTGAAGAACATCTTGCGCGCGATCTTGGCGCGGGACGGATCGTCATCCGTGGCGGTGTTGTAAACCTTGATCGCCACGTCGCGCCGGAAATAGGGGTCGTGGGACAGGTACACGGTGCCCGTGGTCCCTTTACCCACTTCATTGATGATCAGGTATTTGCCGATCTTCTTCGGCACCGCGGCCGCGGCGTCAGAAGCGGCGCTCGGGGTCGACTGCTGGACCATGCGGCGGGGACCTGACCGGACTAGAACAGCGGCAGCAGCAGCGCTCCCCTGACGACCAATGCCGCATAAACAGCCGCCAGGACATCATCGAGCATAATGCCCAGTCCGCCGGGTATTCTGTGATCAGCCTCGCGAATCGGCCAGGGCTTGACCACGTCGAAGAAGCGAAACGCCAGGAACGCCGCGAGCGTCCACCCGAGGGTCCGTGGTGTGACGCACAGCACGAACAGCATGGCGACGATCTCGTCGAGCACGATGCCGCCGTGATCATGCACCCCGAGCCGGCGGGCGCTCGTGCCGCAGATCACGCATCCGGCGGCGAAAGCGGCGGCGAGGACCGGCACCATCACGGCCGGCGGGACGGGCGGCAGCGCCCAGTAGATCCCCACGGCCAGCAGCGATCCCCAGGTCCCTGGCGCCACCGGCAGCAGTCCCGAACCCAGGCCGAAGGCCAGCCAGTGCACCGGGTCCCGGAGCACCTGCCGCGCAAGATCCCGGGGTCCGTGGCTCCCAGGCATCAGAAGTGCCGGTACGTCGTGTCAGGTACGGCCAGCGCCTGGCCATGCAGCTGCCAGCGGCAGCCGGATCCGGCGATGACCGTGCCGATCCGCGTCACCGGCACCGTCCAGGCCGCCGCCAGCTCCCGCAGGCGCGGCTCGTCGGCGGGACGCACGGTAAAGCACAACTCGTAGTCGTCGCCGCCCGTGAGGGCGTACTCGATGGCGTTGCCGGGGCAGACGGTCCGCAGCTCAGTGCTAAGCGGAAGTGCGCCGGCATCCAGCTCCGCGCCGACGCCGCTCGCGGCGAGCAGCTTGCGCAGGTCGTCGTCGAGCCCGTCCGATACATCCAGCATCGCGGAGGCGATACCGGCCAGGGACAGCCCCTCGCGAACGCGGGGCGCCGGGTAGAGGAAACGCTGGCGCAAGGCCGCATCCGCCACACCGGATTCCGGTTCCGGGAGCAGCAACCGCCCGGCCACGGCATCTCCCGGGTGACCGGTGACCCAAACTCCATCGCCTGGTGTGGCGCCGCTGCGCAGGACGGCGTGGCCGGGCCGCACACGGCCCTGGATGGTCACCGTAGCCCCCAGCGGCCCGCGCACGGTGTCGCCGCCCACAAGCTCCACGGAGAAGCGGTCGGCCAGCGCGAACAGGCCGTGAGCGAACTCGCCAACCCAGTTCTCATCCGCTGCCGGCAGCGACAGGGCCAGGGAGAACCACAGGGGCTCGGACGCCATGGCGGGGATGTCGCTCAGGTTCACGGCCAAGGACCGGTGGCCGACCGAGGCAGCGGGAGTGCCCGCGGGGAAGTGCGTGCCTTCCGCGATGCTGTCGGTGGCCACGACCAGATCGAAGCCCGGGTCGAGCCGCAGCACCGCGGCGTCGTCGCCGATGCCCAGCACGACGTCGGCACGCGTCGACCGGCCAGCCAGCTGCCGGCGGTCGAAGAAGGTGCTGATCAGCGTTCTCTCGTCCACGACCGGGCTCGCCGGATCTCAGGCCGCCGGGCGCAGCTTCGGGGCGACCTTGTCGAGCAGCGCATTGATGTAGCGATGGCCGTCGGTGGCCCCGAACTCCTTCGCCAGCTGCACGGCCTCTGTGATGACGACTTTCACGGGGATCTCGGGATGGGCCCGGAGCTCCATGATCCCAAGCCACAGTATGGCGTGTTCCACCGGATCGAGCTGCCCCACTGGCCGGTCAGCATCGCCGGCGATCAGCGCATCGAGCGCTGCCGTGTCCGCGAGGATCTCGCCGAGCAGGCGGCGGAAGTACTCCACGTCGACCTTCTCGAAATCCTTCTGCGAGGAAAACTGCGCCAGGATCTCGGCCGCCGTGTGCCCGGCGAGCTGACGCTGGTAGAGCGCCTGCACCAGGAGGCGGCGCGACGCGTGCCGACCGGTGGCAGCCATGATGCGGGGCTCAGGCCTCCAGCTGACGCAGGAGGTTGACCATCTCGAGCGTCGCCAGCACAGCGTCGGCACCCTTGTTGCCGGCCTTGCCACCCGCGCGATCCATGGCCTGGTCCATGGTGTCGGTGGTCAGGACGCCGAAACCGATCGGCACGCCGTACTCGAGGCTCACGCGATTGAGGCCTGCAGCACACTCGCCGCAGACGAAGTCGAAATGGGGCGTCTGGCCGCGGATCACGGCGCCCAGCGCGGCGATGCCGTCGTACTTCCGCAGCTTCGCGAGGCGTTGGGCGGCCAGCGGCAGCTCGAAGGCGCCGGGGACGCGGACGACGTGGATGTCCGCATCGCCCGCTCCATGGCGCCTCAGTGCATCCACGGCGCCATCCACCAGGCCGCGGACGATCAGCTCGTTGAAGCGGGCGGCCAGGATCACGATGCGCACATCGCGGGCGATGAGTTGTCCTTCGAGCATGCGCATCTGCCGCGATCAGCCACCGGGGCGCCATTCCGGCGCGTCCACGTACTCTACTACCTCGAGCCCGAACGCCGATAGGCCGTGCATCTGCTTGGGGGCGCTAAGGACGCGCATCCGGTGGACCCCCAGGTCCCGGAGGATCTGCGCACCGGTGCCATAGCTGCGGAGCACCTGCCCGCCGGGTGCCGCGTGCCGCTCCGCCCCGCCCGTCCGGCCCAGCGCGCGGAATGCCCCCAGGAGTTCACGGGGCGACTCGCCATAGTGGAGCAGCACCACGACACCGTGCCCCGCACTGGCAATCTGCTCCATGGCGGAACGCAGGGGCCAGCCCAGGCCGGGGCTGCGCACGCCCACCACGTCACCGAGGGTGTCCTGCACATGGACCCGCACGAGCGGCGGCTCCGCTCGCTCGAGGTCGCCTTTCACGAGGGCCAGGTGCACGTTGCGGCTGACGTGATCCTCATAGGCAATCAGCCGGAACGGGCCGAACTCCGTGTCCACCGAGTGCTCGCCGACCCGCTCGACCGACTCCTCGTGCTGGAGCCGGTAGCGGATTAGGTCCGCGATGGTGCCGATCTTCAGTCCGTGCTCGCGGGCGAACGCCTCCAGCTGGGGCCGGCGGGCCATGGTGCCGTCTTCATTGAGGATTTCCACGATCACGGCCGCCGGCTCGAAGCCGGCAAGCCGCGCGAGGTCGCAACCAGCCTCGGTGTGGCCCGCGCGGGTCAGCACGCCACCGGACTGGGCCATGAGGGGGAAGATGTGGCCGGGCTGGCGGATGTCCTCCGGGGTGGCGTCCTGACTGACGGCGACCCGCACGGTGCGGGCGCGGTCCTGGGCCGAGATCCCGGTCGTGACGCCCTCGGCGGCCTCGATGGAGACCGTGAAGTTCGTGCTCTGCTGGCGGTCGGTGTCGCCGACCATCAGCGGCAGGCGCAGCTGCTGGCACCGCGCGCGGGTGAGGGTCAGGCAGATGAGCCCCCGGCCGAAGCGCGCCATGAAGTTGATGTCTTCAGGGCGGACCCTGGCCGCGGCCATGAGCAGGTCGCCCTCGTTCTCCCGGTCCTCGTCGTCGACGATGATGACCATGCGGCCCTGCCGCAGGTCCTCGACGATGGCGGGGACGGGACTGAAGCCGGTGTGGGTCGCGCCTGAAGGCGCTCCTGCGGGTGGGACCGCGCCAGCGGGTATGCCTTTGTCGAGGGGAGTCATGAATTGCCCAGCAGTCTTTCCACGTAACGAGCCACCAGATCCACTTCGACGTTTACCCGGGTCCCGATGCGATAGTGTTGCATGATTGTGTTCGCGAGCGTGTGGGGCACCAGGGTGGCGAGCACCAGGCCGTCCGTCACGTCGTTGACGGTCAGGCTCACCCCGTCGATGCAGACGGAGCCCTTCTTTGCCACGTAACGCCGCAGTTCCTCCGGCAGCCGGAAGCGCAGGATCGCGGTACCGCCCTCCTCGTGCCGCTCGGCGACCTCGCCCACCCCGTCCACGTGCCCGGTGACCAGGTGCCCGCCGAGTGGCTCGGCCAGCGTCAAAGCCGGCTCGAGGTTCACCAGGCTGCCCGCCGCCAGGCCGCCCAGGGTGGTGACCCGCAGGGTTTCGGCCGAGACGTCCGCGGCAAAGGTCCCTGGCCCGAACTCCACCGCGGTCAGGCAGGCGCCATTCACCGCGATGCTGTCGCCGGCATTGATCGGCCGGGCGGCGAGCGCGCCCAGGCCAATCTCGAAGCGCCGGCCAGAGGACGTTGTCGTGACCGACCGGACGACGCCAACAGCCTGGACGATACCGGTGAACATCAGCTGGATTTTCCTGTAGGCGATGCCGGAAGGTAGATCAGTCGCAGATCCTCGCCGATGCACCGCGCCTCGTGCAGGCGGAACTGCAGGCGTGTCTTCAGGTCGGCCGGGGGCACCACGTCGAACATGCCGCGAGCGCCCGTGCCAAGCACGCTGGCCGCCTGGTAGACCACGAGTTCGTCGATCAGGCCTGCCGCCAGCAGGGCGCCATTCAGCACCGGGCCGGCCTCGACCCAGACCTCGTTGACCTCGAGCTCGCCGAGGCGGCGAAACGCCGCTGCCAGGTCGACGCGCCCGGCATCGCCGGGTGCGGCTTCGACCAATGCGCCCCGGGACAGGAGACCGTTGCGTTGCGCGTCGGCGCCCGGACCCGCGGCGGCCCCGAAGAGCAGCACCTCGCCGGGCCGGTTGAGGATCCGCGCCGTCGGGGGCGTGCGGTAGCCTGAATCGAGGATCACCCGCAGCGGCTGGACCGGCAGCGCGTGCCCGGCCTCGCGGACCGTCAGGGCCGGGTCGTCGGCGAGCACCGTGCCGATCCCGGTGAGGATCGCGGCGCTCCGGGCCCGCCAGCGTTGCACGTCCTCCCTCGACGCCTCGCCCGTGAGCCACTGGCTGCGCCCATCCGGGAGCGCCGTGCGGCCATCGAGCGTGGCGGCGATCTTGGTCCGGACGAGGGGCCGGCCCCGACGCATCCGGAGCATGAAGCCCGCATTGAGCCGCTCCGACTCGGCAGCCAGCAGCCCGCCGCTCACCTCGATGCCCGCCGCCCGGAGCGCCTGCTCGCCACCACCGTTGACGCGGGGATTGGGGTCGGCAGAGCCGAAGACGACGCGGCTGATGCCGGCGGCAATCAACGCGGCGGTGCATGGCGGCGTGCGGCCGGTGTGGCAGCAGGGCTCCAGGGTGACGTAGGCCGTCGCGCCGCGGGCCGCGCCGCCCGCCCTGGCGAGAGCATCGGCCTCCGCGTGGGGCCCGCCGGCGCGCACGTGCCAGCCTTCCGCGACGACGGTCGCGCCGTCGGCGATCACGCAGCCGACGCGGGGGTTCGGGTGGGTGGTGTTGAGGCCGCGGGCGGCGAGCTGCAGCGCGCGGGCCATGTGGCGGCGGTCAACAACGGTGAACGTCATGCGGGCTCATCCGGCAGCAGCGGCAGCTGGTCACGCCG
>CAZTGY010000042.1:0-13456 GCA_964613445.1 uncultured Chromatiaceae bacterium
CACCGCGTAGTCCCGGAAATCCGGCAGGCGCAGGTCCCGCAGCAGCGCGCCGCCGTTGGCGTGGGGATTGGCGCCCATGCGGCGCTGGCCCCGCGGGGCTAGCGCCAGCAGCTCCGGCCGGGGCCGCCCGTCACCGTCGAAGAGCTCCCCGGGGCGGTAGCTCCGCAACCACTGCTCCAGCTGCGCGAGGTGTTCCGGGTTCCCGGCCAGGCCCGCCAGCGGCACCTGGTGCGCGCGCCACGTGCCCTCCATCGGCTGGCCGTCCACCAGCCGCGGGCCGGTCCAGCCCTTGGGCGTCGCGAGGACGATCATGGGCCAGCGGGGCCGGCCCGCCCCGGCCTGCGCCCCGCCGCGCGCTTCGGCCTGGATGGCCCGGATCTCCGCGAGCACCCGGTCCAGCGTGGCGGCCATCAGCGCGTGCATGGCGCGCGGCTCGTGGCCCGCCACCAGGTAGGGCCGGTAGCCGTAGCCGGCCAGCAGCTGCTCGAGCTCGTCGCCGGCCAGCCGGGCAAGCACCGTGGGATTGGCAATCTTGTAGCCATTGAGGTGCAGGATCGGCAGCACGGCGCCGTCGCCAGCCGGATTCAGGAACTTGTTGGAGTGCCAGGACGCGGCCAGCGGCCCCGTCTCGGCCTCGCCGTCGCCTATCACGCAGGCGGCGATGAGCGCCGGGTTGTCGAAGACGGCGCCGTAGGCATGCGCCAGCGAGTAACCGAGCTCGCCACCCTCGTGGATGGACCCGGGGGTCTCCGGCGCCACGTGGCTGGGCACGCCGCCGGGAAAGGAGAACTGGCGGAAGAGCCGCTCCATGCCCGGGGCGTCCCGGGACACGTCGGCATACAGCTCGCTGTAGCTGCCTTCGAGCCAGGTGTTGGCACACAGGGCCGGCCCGCCATGGCCGGGCCCGGCGATGTAGATCATGTCCAGGTCGTCCCGGCGGATGACCCGGTTCAGGTGCGCATAGATGAAATTCAGGCCGGGCGTGGTGCCCCAGTGGCCGAGGAGCCGCGCCTTCACGTGGGCCAGCTGCAGCGGCTCCGCGAGCAACGGGTTGGCGCGCAGGTAGATCTGGCCGACGGACAGGTAGTTGGCCGCCCGCCACCAGGCATCGAGCAGCTGCTCTTCCGCCGGCGCGAGTTCGCTGGTCAGCGGGACCGTGCGCATCGTCGTCGTGCTCCTTCGCCGGCCTGCATTGTTGCCGAATCCGGCGCGTTCAATGGCATGCTGGCCTGCCCATGACCGCCTGGTTCGATGCCCACCTCGCCACCCTGCTCGCCGCCCTGGCCCTGCCGCGCTACAGCCTGGCCACGGTGTTCATCGTGGCCCTGCTCTCCTCGACCCTCCTGCCGCTGGGAAGCGAGCCGGTGGTCTTCGGCCTCATCAGGCTCAACCCTGCCATGTTCTGGCCGGTAGTGGTGGCAGCGACGGCCGGCGGCACCGTGGGCGGCGGGATCAGCTGGCTGATGGGCTTCGGCGCGGAACGGGCCTACGAGCAGGTGACCCGGCATCCGCCCCGGCACCGCCGGGCCCTGGCCTGGCTGGAACAATTCGGCCCGAAAGCGTGCGTCCTCTCCTGGCTGCCCGGCGTGGGCGATCCCCTGTGCGCCGTCGCCGGCTGGCTGCGCCTCCCCTTCTGGCACTGCCTGGCCTGGATGGCGGTCGGCAAGTTCGGACGCTACGTGGTCTTCACCTGGGTGCTCCTCTGGGCATTTCCGGGCGACCCGGGCTGACCCGGGCGCGCCTAGCGCACCGCCCTGTCCCGCCGCAGCTTCCGGGCCAGTTCGGTGGCCAGCCCGTCGATCACGGCCACGTCCGTGTTCTGGTCCAGGCTCGCCGAGCTGGTGATGCGCACGGTGGACCGGATCGTGTGGATCCGCCTGCCTTCCCCCACCTCGAAAAGGTCGGTCGTGACGGTCAGGTCGCGCTCGATCTCCAGCGACGGCGGCTCCGGGCTCACGGAGTAGTTGTAGGTATAGACGTTGTAGAAATAGGGATCCTCGACGCTGGTCGCCGCGCTGGCCGGCACGCCGGGGTTGTCCGTCTTCAGCACCTCGCGGCCCCGCTGCTGCTTCACGTCCACGGCCTCGTTCACCAGCCGGGTCACCAGCACGGCCTCGGCGCCAGTCGCCCGCACCAGCGCGCCCACCGAATCGCGGTCCACGACGTCGGTGGTCAGCATCGTGCGCGTGCTCGGAATGCCCACCGTGCCGCCGGCGGCCAGCTCGCTGGCCAGCCTGTTCTCGAAGGTGCGACGGCGGTCGAAGTCGTCGGACACGGCCAGGACCAGGACCTTGCCGTAAGGTTGCGCCGGACGCGCCCCGGGCAGCCACGCGGACTCCATCCGGAGCGGCGGGGTGCAGGCAGCGAGCAGGACGAGCAGGGCAAGCACGCCGTGGCGCAGGAGCATGCGGCAGTTCCTCCGGATGACGGGCGATTATGATCCCGATACCGCCCCGGGAGAATCGGCCTGCCAGTGACCACCCGCCACCCCGCCCGCCGGCACGGCGTCGCGCGCACCCTCTCCAAGCTCGGACTCGCGTCCCGCACGGTGGCGGCCGCCTGGGTGCTGGATGGCCGGGTGGCGGTGAACGGCCGCGTGGTCCGGGACCCCGAGTTCCCGGTCCTGCAGGGCCGGGACCGCGTCTCCCTCGACGGCAGGGCGGTCGCGGGCGCCGACCGGCTCTACGTCGCGCTCCACAAGCCCCGCGGCCTGGTCACGACCACCGCGGACGAGCAGGGCCGCGCCACGGTCTACCGCTGCTTCGACGGCGCCGGCCTGCCCTGGCTGGCGCCCGCCGGCCGCCTGGACAAGGCCAGCGAGGGCCTGCTCCTCTTCAGCAACGACCCGGCATGGGCCGCGCGGATCACGGACGCCGCCACGGGCCCGGACAAGACCTACCACGTGCAGGTGGACACGCATCCCTCGCCCGCGCTGCTGGCCCGCCTCGTCGCCGGCGTGGACGTGGATGGCCAGCGCCTGGCGGCGAAGGCCGCCACCGTCATCCGGGCCGGCGACAGGAATGCCTGGCTCGCCATCGTGCTCGACGAGGGCCGCAACCGGCACATCCGCCGCCTGCTCGAGGCCGAGGGCGTCGGCGTTCGGCGGCTGATCCGGGTGGCGATCGGCGGCCTGCCGCTCGGCGAGCTGCCCCGGGGCCACTGGCGCCTGCTGGATGCGGGCGACCTCGCCCGTCTTGTGCTATCAAGCGCAACGTGACCACCCAGGCCCCAGCGCGACCATCCCGCTTCGGCGGCAGCGAGGGCCAGTCGGCCGAGGCTGCCGACTACGGCATCCCGGCAGGCGGCTGGCGCCGCCGGCTGTTCGTGATCGTCTTCGAGTCGGACACGCCCGCGGGCCACACCTTCGACCTGATCCTGCTGGCCCTGATCCTGGCCAGCGTCGCGGTGGTCATGCTGGACAGCCTGAACCTCCTCTCCACGCCGCTCGGCACGTTCCTCGCCGGGCTCGAGTGGCTCTTCACCGCCTTCTTCACGGTCGAGTACCTGGCGCGCCTGGCCTGCGTGGAGCGCCCGGCGCGCTATGCGCGCAGCTTCTTCGGCATCGTGGACCTGCTGGCCGTGTTGCCCGCCTACCTGGCGTTCTTCATCCCCGGACTGCACGTGCTCATCGACGTCCGGATCCTGCGGCTGCTGCGGGTCTTCCGCATCCTGAAGCTCACCGCCTTCATCCGGGAATACCGTGCCCTCGCCAGGGCCCTCCGCGCCAGCGGCCGCAAGATCTTCATCTTCATCTCGACCGTCGCCATGGTCGTGATCCTGCTGGGCACCGTGATGTACGTGGTCGAGGGGCCGGAGAACGGCTTCACCAGCATCCCGGTGTCGATCTACTGGGCCATCACCACGATCACCACGGTGGGCTTCGGCGACATCACGCCAAAGACGGACCTGGGGCGGCTCGTCTCGAGCTTCATGATGCTGCTCGGCTGGGGGATCCTCGCGGTGCCCACCGGCATCGTGACGGCCGAGATGGCCGCCGAGCGCTTTGGCCAGCAGGCCCCTGCACCCGGCACGCGGCAGTGCGGGAGCTGCGGCTCGTGGGGGCACCGCCCCGAGGCGCTGTTCTGCCAGGACTGCGGGGTGCTGCTCCCGACTCCTAGCGCACCGCCGCCGCCACGTCAGCGCTGAACGCCGTGACCGTGGCGTTCATGGCGGCCACGCGGGCCGCCGCATCCCGCCCGTCGGCCCGGGCCTCGTAGCGCGATACCCGGCCCGGCAGCGCCATCGCGCCGACGCCATCCAGCACGCCCCACTGCACCTCGAGCACCGCGAGGCCGTCGGCGTCGACGTCGAGCTGCAGGACCCGCCCGGTCACCCGGCGCCCGGCCTGCACGATGTTCTGGGCGGGAAACTCCAGTACCCGGTCGGAACCCAGCAGCCGGCCCACGTTCGCGGCGACCACCGCCTGGAAATTCGCGTCCAGCGGCTCCGCCCAGCGCTCGAAGCCGGCGACGGTCACGCCGTTCTGCCCGTCCCGCATCACCAGCTGGGGCCGGTCCAGGTACTCGGCGAACCGGAATGGCCCGACGACGATGGCAGTACCGGCCGGGTTCCCGGCAGCTGCCGGCTCGGCGAGGGCCACCAGGCGGAAGTACCGCGGCGGTGGCGACGAGGCGCACGCGCCGGCCAGCAGGGCCAGCAGGGCTACGGCCGGCAGCCGGGCGATTCGCGGTCTCGTCATGCCACCAGGTTCCTCACGGTTTCGACTTGCCACGGATCAGCGCCTCGGGCTCCCGCTCGATCGAGTCCACCAGCACGCGGATCGACCGTGCCGAGCGCTCGAGCTCCCGGAGCGCATCGGCCAGCTGGGCCGCCGTCTCGGGATTGCTCTCGAGCTGACCCCGGGCCAGGGACAGCACGGCCTCGCCCTCCTGCAGCGTCGCGCCAAGCTGCTCCATCAGCGGCACCGCCTTCTCGAGCGCGGGGTCGAGCCGCCGGTCGACGTTGCCGATCAGCGCCCGCGCGTCCCGGGTGGCCGCCTGCAGCTCGGTTAGCGCGCCGTCGAGGGCGGCCGGCAGTTCCTGCGTCTCCCGGGCGTTCACCAGCTTGTTGATGCCGGCCAGGGACGCCTTCAGGTCCGGCGAATTGACCAGCGCGTCGAGGCCCTGGATCGCGCCCAGCAGGTCCTCGACGACACGGTCGAGCGGGACCTTCTGCTGGACGTTGCTCAGGAAGGCCTCGACCCGCTGCATCACCTGCTGGATGCCGCTCGGGATGCTGGGAATCTCCGGGTATGGGGTGTTGGTGCCGCGGAACACGGCCTTCGTCTCCGGGTGCATGTCCATGTCCACGACCAGCTGGCCCGTCACGAAGCTCTCCACGTCCAGGCGCGTGCGCAGGCCCGCGCGGATCATGTCGTTGAGGCGGGAGTTGTCCGTGGACAGGCTGCCGAAGGCCTGCCCGCCGGAGATCACCTTGACGGAATCCGGCAGGATCTCGAAGGTCACGGGGATCTGGTAATTGAGCATGCTCTCGTCCGTGATCACGTCGATGTCGGTGACGTAGCCGACGCGGACGCCCCGGAACAGCACGTTGGACCCGACCCGCAGGCCCTGCACGGACCCCTGGAAGTAGGTCACGAACCGCTGCTTGTCCTGGAACAGCTCCCGGCCGCCGAAGATGAGCACGCCGATGACCAGCAGGGCAACGCCGGCCAGCACGAACGCGCCGATCATGGTGGGGCTGGCCTTGCGGCTCATCGTGAAGGTCCCATCGAGGCAAATCTACCGCACTTCAACGCGCTCATGCCGGGCCATCCGCCTCGCCGCGGCGGAGGAAACGGCGCACCCGGGGATCGGGGCTGGAATCGCGCAGCACCCGGGGATCGCCGACGGCCAGCTGGGTCTTCGCCTCCGCGTCCAGGAAGACGGCGGTGTCGCCGATGGCAAAGATGCTGGCCAGCTCGTGGCTCACCACGACCAGCGTGGTGCCCAGGCTGTCGCGCAGTTGCAGGATCAGCTCGTCCAGCAGCCGGGCGCTCAGCGGGTCCAGCCCCGAGGACGGCTCGTCGAAGTAGAGGATCTCCGGGTCGAGGGCCATGGCCCGGGCCAGCCCGGCCCGCTTCCGCATCCCGCCGGACAGCTCGCTGGGATAATACTGCTCGAAGCCGGCCAGGCCGACCAGCGCGAGCTTGTACGCGGTGACGTCGCGGACCTCCGCCTCGGCGAGTCGCGTGTACAGGCGCAGGGGCAGCCCGACGTTCTCGGCCAGCGTCATCGAACTCCACAGCGCGCCGCCCTGGAACAGCACGCCGAACTGCCGCTTGGCCTGCTCCCGCTCCTCATCGGTCGCGTTCCAGAAGCTGCGGCCGCCGTACAGGACGTCGCCGGACACGGGCGACTTCAGGCCGATCATGTGCTTCAGCAGCGTGGTCTTCCCGCAGCCGCTCCCCCCCATGACGATGAAGACTTCGCCACGCCGCACGGTGAAGTCGAGGTCCTTCTGGATCAGGAAGTCGCCATAAGCCATGGTCAGGTGGCTGACGGTGATGTGCGCCTCCCGGGTCGCGCCTGTCACGCCCGCCATCTCAGATGTCCAGGGTGATGTAGATGACGGTGAGGATCGCGGCGCTCACGATGATGAGCACGATGCCCATCACGACCGCGCGGGTCGTCGCCTGCCCCACCGCCATCGCGCTGTCGCCGCAGGCCATGCCCTGCTGGCAGCCGGCGAGGGCGACCAGGCTGCCGTACACGAAGGCCTTGAAGAGCCCGCCCAGCAGGCTGGAGAGCTCCATGGAATCCGCCGTCTGCGCGGCGTACTGCACGAAGCTCACGTCCATCATCACCAGGCTCACGGCGGCGCCGCCCAGGATGCCGAGCAGGCTGCCGTACAGGGCCAGCAGCGGCAGCATGACGATCAGCGCCACCAGCCGGGGCAGCACGAGGAAGTCGATGGGGTTCACGCCCATGCTGGACAGTGCGTCGATCTCCTCGTTCACCTTCATGGTGCCGAGGCCTGCCGCGTAGGCAGCGCCGGTGCGTCCCGCCATGATGATGGCCGTCATGATCGGCGCCATCTCCCGGACCATCGCCACGGCGACCAGGTCGGCCACGTAGATGCCGGCGCCGAACTGCTCCAGCTGCCGCACGCCGACGAAGGCGAAGATCATGCCGATCAGGAAGCTGATCAGGCTGACGATGGGCAGCGACTCCGCGCCCGCCTCCTGGATCGCCACCAGCAGGTCCGAGCGCTGGTAAGTCGCCCTGCCCCGCGCCATCCGCAGCAGCGACTGGGCGCAGACGCCGATGAAATTCACCAGGTCCAGCAGGGCCGCCCGGATCCGGAGGGTTGCCTGCCCGACCTGCTCGGCGAGGCCCGGGTGCAGCTGTGCCCGGCGCGCGTCCGCCCGCTCCCTGACGGCGAAGGCCAGCCCGAGCAGTCGCCGCGCGCCCGGGGGCAGGCCCTCGTCCGAAACTGGCAAGCCGGCGGCCTCGGCGGCGCGCCGGATCGCCACCAGCGCGGTGGGCAGGGCCGTGTCCCAGCGCCCGAGCCCGGCCGCCTCGAACTCGACGCGGGTGGGCGGCGTGCCGTTCCGGATCTCCGCCAGCACGGGCTCCGTCGCGGGCAGGGGACTCGCGAGCAGCCAGTCGCCGGCCAGGCTGACCTGCAGGGCGCCGTCCGGGGTGCGCTGGTGAGCGAGTCTGGCCGGTTCGCGTGTGGCCGGTTCGAGTCTGGCCGGTTCTGGCATCGGCGTCCGCTTGCATGCCGCCAGAGGCGAGTATAGGCCCGAAGGCGCAACGGCCACCAAGCGGACCGGGGCGGGCGTGGGAGGCGGGGATGGTATATTCACCTGAAATACCAAGAACCTCACCATGGACCAGTCCGTTCTCTCGATCCGCTACCAGGGCGATGTCACCCTCCTCGACGCCGTGCGCGCGGATCCGCTCATCCAGAAGGAAGTGGCCGGCGCCGACGTGTCCGGGCGCCAGGACATGCTGCGGTCGGCGCTCCTCGGCCAGGGCGTCCGGATCGCGCCGCGCCTGATCCCGACGGTGCACCAGGCGTTCGAGGCCCTGCGGGAGCGCACGGGCCTCGGCGGCGACGTCGAGGCCTACGTGGTGCCGAGCCCCGGCATCAATGCCTTCGTCACGCGGGCCGGCTCGCGGACCGTGGTGGTCCTGCACGGCGACACGGTCAACGCGCTCAGCGCGGACGAACTGCTGTTCGTCATCGGCCACGAGCTGGGGCATGCGGCCTACGGCCACCACGACGTGGCGGAGCGGAAGATCTTCGACCAGCTCAACCCCCGGCAACGGATGCAGATCCTGGCCCTGGGCCGTGCCCAGGAGATCTCGGCGGACCGGGTGGGCCTGCTGTGCTGTGGAAAGCTGGACGTGGCGATCAGCGCCCTGTTCAAGTGCGCGTCCGGGCTGACCTTGCCCGGGCTGGTGCTGGACGCGGCCGAGTTCGACGCCCAGTGGGACCAGTACGTGGGCGAAGTGCTGGAAGTCGGCACCGACACGTCCCACGGGCTGGTGACGCACCCGCTTCCACACCTGCGCATCCGGGCGCTGCGCCAGTTCTGGGATTCCGGCCTGAGCAAGGGCGCCGGCAACGTCGACTGGGCGGCCGTGAGGCAGCAGACGGACCCGGCCATCGACGGCCTGCTGGCCGTGCTGGACCCGCTGGCGCGCGAGCGTCCCGATGCGCCGGACCCGATCCTCGCCGACTTCTTCCTGTGGGGCGGGCTCTTCATGGCGCTGGCCCACGGCGACCTGGGCACGGTCGAGCGCGACAGGCTGGCCTCGGTGACCTCGGCGGCGAAGCTCCAGCAGGCGCTGTCGGCCGGCCAGCCGACGGCGGCTGAATGCCGGCAGCGCTTCCTCGACTGCCTCGGCCGGCGCAAGCAGAAGCTCACGGCCAGCGAGATCGCCCGGATCATGGACGGGCTGACGCAGATCGCCCGGGCCGACCAGAACTTTGCGGACAGCGAGATGAACGCGCTCCGCCAGATCGCCACCGAGCTGAAGGTCAACGCCGACCTGTTCATTGTCAACTGAGCCACCGGAGAGCAGAACGTGACCGATGCAACCGCACAACTCGAGGTACTGAAGAAGATCGCCGAAGTCGCCAAGCTCGCAGGCATACGCGGCCAGGTCGACGAGCAGGCGATGGTGTTCCGGTCTACCTTCGGCATGGCCAACAACCGCTCCCAGCTGGTGCACGTCCGCCAGACGACGCAAACGCCCAGCGGCAGCCCGGTCATCACGATCGTCTCGCCCTGCGTGACGATGAAATCCGGCTGGCTGAAGGGCATCAGCAAGGAGCAGGCCCTCACCCTGCTGCGCGCCAACGAGAAGTTCCCGTTCGCCCGCTACGGCATCTCGAGCTCCGCCGAAGCCGACATGATCCTCGCCAGCGTGGACGTCCTGCTCGAGTCGCTGGATGCCGCCGAGTTCCATACTTATATGTGGGCCGTGGCGAACTGCGCCGACGCCTACGAGGCGACCCACGGCCAGGACAAGTACTGACCGGCCGGCGACGGGCACGGGCCGGTGCTTGACCGCCTGACATGGGACGTGATGGGCAACGACGTTGCCCGCCGAGTCCTGCTGCTCGCCAGTGACGCCATTGACGCCGGCGACGGGCCGGAGCTTGCCCGGCTCCGGGTCCGGGGCCGCAGCGCGCGCCTGCCCTTCTACGCGAAGCTCAGGCTGGTCTGGCTCCGGGCGACCTTCGGCCGCAGCACCGTCGATGTGTTCTGCCTGTGGGACCGGGAAGGGAAGCTGCTGGTGATCGATGGCAGCAGCGCGCCCGTCCACGAGGCCAACGACTTCGAGAAGCTCGCGCTCGACGACGGCACGGTCGCGGACTACGTGCGCTTCTTCTGCTTCGCCGTGCGGGGCGACGAAGGCGCGTTCACGCTGCTGGAGCCCGGAATCGACGTGGCGGGGCAGAGCCGCCCCTTCCCGGTCTCCGGAGGCAGGACGTCGCCGCGCCTGGTCCCGCTCATGAAGCCGCTCGAGGTCGCAGGCCGGGATGACGAGAAGCGGCACCTGGTCAACGCCGTCGTCGCCTACGACTCTGGCGTCTACTCCGCCGTCTTCGCCGTGGCCGGGGACGGCCAGATCACGATGGTTTCCGACGAACCCGTCGCCAGCCTCCCGGCCTCCACCCGCTTCCCGGCGATTCCCGACCACAACGGCGCCGCCCAGGTCATGCGCTTTCTCGCGGAGCACCGGGCAGCCCCGGCGCCGCCGCCGGCGCAGGCCGCGCCTGCCGCCCTGCCGCCCGGCGCGCCGGCGGTCGCGCCGCCAGCCGCCCACCCCCGGCGCCCGACCCTGCGGGTCCTGGTATCGCTGCTGCTGGAAAGCGCCCTCGCGGCACGGTCCACCAACCGCCTCATCGAGCAGTTCAACAGCCGGATGGCCGGGCGCTCGGCACTGGAGCAGTTCGCCGAGCTGGTCATCGGCTCGTCACCGGTGACGGTGATCGAGAGCGATATCCCCTTCGTCGAGGAGATCGTCGTCAGCGTCATCGAGGACATCGTCGGCAAGCAGCGGATGGTCCCCTTCACCACCGATGGTTCCGTGTCGGCCGGCCCGGGCATCGTCGTGCTCCGGGCGGCGAACCTGGACGGCTCGGAACGGCTCTCCCATTCGATTGCCATGAGCGAGGCCGCCGTGCTGATCGGCTGTGAGCGCTTCGCCGACCTGCCGGAGAACCTGCGCCGGCTCGGGGACGTGACGCTGCGCCTGCCACGCCTCGATCCCGGCCTCTTCGCGCGGCTCTTCGCCGAGGTCTTCGGTGCGCCCCTGCCCGAGGCCTGGCGCGAGGCCGGGACGGACTGGGTGCGCCACGTGCTGCATTCGGATTTCGAGCAACCCGTCCGCCTCAGGCTGGCCGCCGACAAGGCCATGGAGTACATCCGCGGCCAGGTGCTTGACCGCGTGCGTGCCGTCGACACCGGCAGCGGGCCGCGCCTCGACGAGCTCCACGGCCTCGGCGAGGCGCGCCAGGTGGCCAAGGACCTGATTGCCGACATCGCCGCGGCCGTGCGGGGCGAGCTCCCCTGGTCCCAGGTCGACCGCGGGATGCTGCTCGCCGGCGCGCCCGGTACCGGCAAGACGACGCTGGCCCGCGCCATCGCCAGGGACTGCGGCATCAGGTTCGTCCAGGCGAGCGCATCGACCTGGCACGGCGCGCGGGACCTGGCGCTGACCATCCAGGCGGTGCGGGCGAGCTTCGCCGAGGCCCGGCGTTACGCCCCGGCGATCCTCTTCATCGACGAGATCGACAGCCTGGGCAACCGGGAGCGGCTCGGCGGCGAGCACAACGACCAGTACTGGACGCAGATCATCAATGCGGTGCTGGAGCAGATGCAGGGCGTGGACGAGGAAGCGCCCGTCTTCGTCATCGCGGCGACGAACTACGAGGAGCGCGTCGATCCGGCCCTGAAGCGCGCGGGACGCCTCGACCACGTCATCCGCATTCCACACCCCACCAGCGACGCACTGGCGAAGATCTACGATCAGTACCTCGAGCCCCACAAGACCTCGGGCAATATCGACACCCGGGTGATCGGGCGCATGTCGTTCGGCCTGACCGGCGCCGACGTGGAGAGCCTGGTGCGTGGCGCAGCCCGCCGCGCGAGGAAGGCGCGTCGCGCCCTCAGCCAGGCAGACCTGCTCGCCGAGCTCACCCGGCAGCCACGGGATCCCGGGTCGTCGCCACGCCTGTCCCGGCAGGAGATCGACCGGATCGCGGTGCACGAGGCGGGGCACGCCCTGGCCCGCTGCCTCGGGCCGTCGCGGGGCAGGGACATCGCCTTCGTGTCGATCGTGCCGCGCTCCGACGGCACCCTCGGTTTCGTGGCCAGCGCCCCCCGGCAGCGGACCCTGTGGAGCCGCCAGGAATACCTTCGCCACATCGAGGTCCTGCTGGCCGGACGCGCGGCGGAGGAGATCACCTTCGGCGCGGACGGGATCACCGGCGGGGCCCGCAACGACCTCGCCGTGGCCAGCAACATCGCCATGACGATGGTCAGTGAGGACGGCCTCGGGCCCGACGGGAGCCTGCTCGCGCTACCGCGGCCGTCCGGTGAACAGATGACGCAGGCCGACGCCATCCTGCGCGCCGCGTACCGGTCGGTCCTGGCGAAGCTGACCGCGCGCCTGCCGAGACTGCAGGCACTGGCCGACGCGCTCCGGGAGCGGCAGGAGCTGTCGGGCCCGGAACTGCTGCGCGCCGTGGCCCGGCGGCGCCAGCGCCCGGCGGCGGGCCGCCAGCGCCGCCGGCCGTAGAATCGGCCCCCTGACTGCGCTAGGCTGTTCCGCAACAACGACCGGCGCTGCGGCCGTCACCCGCACAGCCCGGCAGCCGTGTCACTGGCAAGGTGGACCATGACAACCCAGCGCAGCATTCCCGTTGACCGCCTCCTGTGCCTCGCGCTCGTTGCTGCCGGGCTTGGCTGCGCCTCCGCCGCCCTGGCCCAGGCGACGCCGCTCGCGCCCACGTCCGTCAAGGAGTTCGTCGACCCTGACGAGCGCATCAGTGGCAACGCCGTGGTCGGCGTGGCGTTCATCGACGGCGGGGACGCCATCGACACGGGCCAGCTCAATGCGTTCATCGACGCGCCGCCGACCGGCGACCTGACGCTCGAGTTCAACGGCATGGACGGCCGCTACCGGGTCCAGGCGACCTACGACGCCTCGTCCCTCCGCGCTGGCGGGGTCAGCGTGGTGCCCTTGCAGCTGGGCAACCTGCAGCACCGGCAATTGCTGGGCAACTACACCGCCCGGGAGGGGGCCATCCTCCTGACCGATGCCGCGGGCAACCGCTACCCCGTGCGCTGGGGCGCCGGCGGCCGGACCGGCACGGTGCGGATCTACCTCAACGCCGAGCGCACCGAGGCCTTCTTCTACGCGCCGACGCCCGAGGGCCGGAAGACGGTGATGTGCGAGACGCCCCAGTCGCTGACGCCACCCTTCAAGTTCAACCGGATCTGCGACGTGCCGGCCGGGCAGCTCGCCACCGGGCCCGTGCAGATCCAGCGCCGGTTCGGCAGCCGGCGCATGGAGCCGGTCACCGTCCAGCTGGCCGCTCCAGCGGGGCCTTGAGCCCGCCGCAGGGCCCGTCATGTCCGACTCCTCGCCCGACGAGCGCAAGGCCGCGATGCGCGAGATCATCGGCCAGGCCCAGCCGCCGGAGCCCGGCAGGAAGATCGGCCTGCGGGGTTCCCTCGCCGTCCTCGTGGCCTGCGCGCTCGTGAGCGCGGTGGTCTCGGGAGCCTGGCGGGTCCTCTGGGACTGGACCCGGTCGGCGCGGTCGACGGGCGAGGACCTGACCGTCGCCACGTATTACATCCGGGCCAGCACCGAGTCACTCTCCTTCGATCCGGTCCCGTCGCTGGACCACGGCTGGGTGCTGCCGCCGGGAACCTTCACCGTCATGCCGGACGACGACGCCCGGGGTTGCGACGGCGCTCCGCGGCCGG
>CAZTGY010000043.1:0-13130 GCA_964613445.1 uncultured Chromatiaceae bacterium
TGGCGCATGCCCTGGGTGGGATCGTGGGACTCCCAGAAGACGGTGAGGAGTTGCTCGTAGGTGGCCTGGGCCGGGTCGTAGACGACCAGCACTACTTCGTTATGGCCAGTCCGGCCCGTGCACACTTCTTCATAGCTCGGATTCGGCGTGAAGCCAGCGGCATAGCCCACCGCCGTCGAGTACACGCCCGGCAACTGCCAGAACTTGCGCTCGGCGCCCCAGAAGCAACCCAGGCCGAACACAGCCTGGCGGAGCGGCGACGGGAACGGGGCCTTCAGCGGATGCCCGTTGACGAAGTGCCGCTCGGGCACGGGCATTGCCGTGGTTCGACCCTTCAGGGCCGTATCCGGTGTCGGCATATCCAGGGATTTCTTGCGTAGCCACATGGTGCGCGCGTCCTCCAGCCAGGCGCCCCTTCGCGGGGGGTTAGTCGGACATATTGCCAGTAACACCGGCCGTTTCACGGTCGCCGCAACGGGATCTAGCCGCAGCGCCGAAACCTCGCCAGGACGGCCACCACTGGGTTAATTTCTCCGCCATGCTCCCCGCCATCCGCCTCGCCGCCACACTTCTCGTCCTGCTCGTCGCTACAGGCGCCGCCGGAGAGGGCCCGGACAACGCCGCCCTGAAGCAACAGCGCGACGCCGCCGAGGAGCGCTACCAGCGCCTGATCGCGGAGGGCCGGAATGCAGACGCGGCGGCAGCCGGGCAGGAAGTGCTGGCCCTGACCGGGCAGCTCCACGGCACCGACAGCCTTGAGCTTGCCGACGCGCTGACGAACCTCGCCACGGCCCAGTTGCGCAATGGCGACCTCCAGGCCGCAGAGGCCAGCTACCAGGCGGCAATCACCCTGCTGGAGAAGCGCGAGGGGTTCCTCTCGCCACGCCTGGTCAATCCCCTGACGGGCCTCGGGGAGGCCTACGTGCGCAGCGAGCAGTACCCGCTGGCCACCAAGGCCTACGAACAGGCGCTCCGCGTCAATCACGTCAACGAGGGCTTCTACAACCTGGACCAGATCGGGATCCGGGACGGCCTGACCGAGGGCTACCTGGGCCTGCAGGACCTCGAGAAGGCCAACTTCCACCAGGAAGCGCAGATCTACGTCCAGCAGCGCAAGCTGGGCAGGGACAACCCGGCACTCGTCGGGCCCCTCACCAAGCTGGGCCGCTGGTACGACCGCTCCGGCCAGACGGACGCTGCCCGCCTCGTGTACCAGGGCGCCGCCCGGATCGTGCAGGGGGCCGATGGGGAGAACTCGCCCAACATGGTGGAGCCGCTTCTGGCAATCGCGGAGACCTACCGGCAACAGGCCCTGTTGCCGCCGGACCCGGAATCGAACCAGTCACCGGATACCCTCCTGCCCCTCTCCAGCATGATGCTGCGCAAGGCCCTGGGGATCGTCGAGAAGCAGAGTCCGCCGGACCCTGCGGAACGCGCGCGGATCCTCGTGAAGCTGGGCGACCTGTACCTGATGTGGGGCAAGCAGAACACGGCTGCCGACCGCTACAAGGAGGCGTGGCAGGCCCTGTCGTCGGACCCCGCGCTCGAGGTGCGCCGGGACGAGTTCTTCGCGGCGCCGGCCCGGATCATGGGCCCGGTGCCGCCGGCAATCCTCCCGGTGCCATCCCGCAAGGCGCCGCCGCCCGATCCCAAGGACCTCGAGCCAGGCTTCGTGGTCGTCCGCTTCAACGTGGACCAGCTCGGCCGGGTCAGCGACGCAACGGTCATCGAGTCGGATCCGGCCAACCTGCTGGAAGAGCGGGTACAGGAGACGGCGACGAGGACCCTCTTCCGGCCGCGCTTCGTCGACGGCGCTCCCGTGGCCACCACGGGGCTCGTGCTCCGCCACGAGTTCCGTTACGCGCCAAAGAAGCTGGAGAAGAAGGACGGGCCACCGGCGGACGACGGCGACAAGCCGCTGGAGCAGCCCACGTCCGCCACCGGGTCCTGACGCTAGAATCCGGCGTCGGCGCAGCAGGCAGACAGGTCGGCCTCGCTGACGGCGCTGGCCCCGCAGCGTCGGCCCGCGGCATTGGCCTTGAGGTCCCGCTGCTCGAAGCTGCCGGGCCCGAAGAGGTCGCCGAACTCCTTGCCATAGCCTGCAATCCAGGCCGAGGCGGATCCGCAGCGCAGCGAGATGGTGGCGCTGGCCAGGCAGTGCTTGCGATCTCCGGACAGGGGATCCAGTTCCAGTGAGTTCACCGCCTGCTGCATGCAGGTCGAGGCCGGCGCCCGCGGCGTCGAGGCGCAGGACGCAATGAGCAGCGCCAGAACCGCCAGGATGCGCATCCAATACTCTGTGGGCAACGTATTCAGGGAGTGCGCTTAGAATACCCCATGCAAAAGCTCTTCCTCCGTACCCTGCTGCTGTGCCTTTCCTGCCTTCCGGCCATGGCATCCCTCCCCGCCGCCGACGACCTCGATGCCGTGCTCCTGCGCAACGTAAGGAACGGTTTCGTGGACTACGACGGCATCCGCGCCGACCCGGCCTTCGGACGGTACCTGGCGGACCTCGCGAGCGCCGCGGAAGGCGACCTGGACAAGCCCGGAGTGCGCCTCGCATTCCTGATCAATGCCTACAATGCGCTCGCGATCCAGGGCATCCTCGACGGCTACTCGCCATCGTCCTGGTTCGGCCGGAACTCCTACTTCAAGGGCCGCAAGTACGGCCTGCTGGGCGGGAAGACCACCCTGGAGCAGCTGGAGCATGACCTGCTCCTCCCGCTCGACGACCCCCGGGTGCATTTCGCCATCGTCTGCGGATCACTCTCCTGCCCCCGCCTCGCCAGCCAAGCCTATGACCCGGCCACGCTCGACACCCGGCTGGATGAGGCCGCCCGCGCCTTCGTCAACGATCCGACCCGTAACCGGTTCGACGTGCAGCGCAGGATCGCCTTCCTCTCGAAGATCTTCGACTGGTACGGCGCGGACTTCGCCCAGGCTGCTGGATCGACCCAGAAGTTCCTGGCCCGCTACGTCAGCGACCCGGCCGCTGCCGCGCTGCTGGCCGAGGACGGGTTCGACGTCCGCTTCGTGGACTACGACTGGGACCTGAACGGCGTGTACCGCGGGAAGCCGCACTAGGTATTGATGGACTGGAGCTTGCGATGCTGATCAGGAAACCGTCCGGCATAAAGTCATCCGACATCACGCCGGAAGGCGTCTATTTCAACCGGCGCACGCTGTTGCGCACGGCGGGCTTCGTCGGGGCGGGCACGCTGCTCTCTTCCGCGCTTGCGGCCGACGACGGCATCCCCGCGAATTACCGGCGGCTGTCCGGGATCCGCAAGAGCCCGCTCAGCACGAGGGACGCGCCGAACAGGTTCGAGGAAGTCACCGGCTACAACAACTTCTACGAGTTCGGGACCGGCAAGGAGGATCCGGCAGCCGAGTCCGGCAGGTTCCGGCCCAGGCCCTGGAAGGTGAAGATCGACGGCGAGGCCGCCATCACGGGCACCTTCGATTACGACAGCATCGTCAAGCCCCACGCGCTGGAGGAGCGGATCTACCGGTTCAGGTGTGTCGAGGCCTGGTCCATGATCGTGCCCTGGGTCGGCATTCCGCTCGGGGACGTGCTCAAGCGCTACCAGCCAACGTCCCGGGCGAAGTACGTGGCATTCGAGACCGTCGTGCGTCCCGAGGAAATGCCGGGACAGAAGTACCCCGTACTCGACTGGCCCTACGTGGAGGGCCTGACCATCGCCGAGGCCATGCACCCGCTCGCGTTGCTCGTCGTCGGCGTGTACGGGGTGGAGCTGCCGAACCAGAACGGCGCACCCTTGCGCCTCATGGTGCCGTGGAAGTACGGTTTCAAGAGCATCAAGTCGATCGTCCGCATCAGCTTCACGGAGAAGGAACCACCGACCACCTGGAACCTGTCGGCGCCGGACGAGTACGGCTTTTACGCGAACGTGAACCCGAAGGTGGACCATCCCCGCTGGAGCCAGGCCACGGAACGTCGCGTATCTTCCGGACTGGGCAGCCTGTTTGCCGATCGCCAGCCCACGCTGCCGTTCAATGGCTACGCCGATCAGGTGGCGTCGCTGTACAAGGGCCTGGACCTGGTCCGGAACTTCTGAGCCGGCCATGACCGGCCAGCGCCAGATCCGGTTGTTCTGGCGGCCCCTCGCGCACATCGCCTGTGCACTGCCGCTGGTCTACCTCATCCTGCAGCTGGCCGAGGTGGCAGGCCTGCGGCTGGGTCCCAACCCGCAACTCGTCATCCGGGATGTCCTCGGTGAGTGGGGCCTGCGGCTGCTGCTGGCCACGCTCGCCATGACGCCGCTGCGGTGGCTGACGGGCAAGCCCTGGCCGCTGCAGTTTCGCCGCCTCCTCGGCCTCTGGAGCTTCACGTACCTCACCCTGCACTTCGTGACGTACTTCTTCCTCGACCGGTCGCTGGACCTGCCCGTGATCCTCGAGGACATCGCGAAACGCCCCTACATCACCATCGGCTTCGCGGCATTCCTGCTGATGATTCCATTGGCGATCACCTCCACGGCGGGCTGGCGCCGGCAGCTCGGGTCCCGCTGGCTGGCGCTGCACCGGCTGGTCTACCTGGTGGCGATCCTGGGGTGCTGGCACTTCTACTGGCTCGTGAAGAAGGACGTGCGGGAGCCGCTCGTCTACGGCGCAGTGCTGGCGATTCTGCTGGGGGTTCGCGTTCGGAAGTGGCGAAACCGTACTGTAGGAGCGCCTTCAGGCGCGACGGAGATCGATCGCGCCTGAAGGCGCTCCTACAAGGCGCTCCTACGACGTGATGTTGTAGCCCCGCTCCTCGTGCAGGACGAGATCGAGGCCCTCGTTCTCCTCCTCGGCGGTGACGCGCAATTCAGTCACCAGGCCGGTCAACTTCAGCAGCAGCCAGGTCATGCCCGCCGACCACGCCAGCGTGGCGACCGTGCCGATCAGCTGCACGCCCAGCTGGGTGGCGATCGACCGGCCGTCCGGGTGGCCGATGCCCCCAAGGGCCGCGGCACCGAACACGCCCGTGAGCAGCGTGCCCATGACGCCGCCGACGCCGTGCACGGGAAAGACGTCCAGCGAATCATCGATCGCCAGGCGGCGCTTCACGTACTGGGTCGCCCAGAAGCAGACCGTGCCCGCGAGCAGGCCGATGACCAGGGCACCGGCCGGGCCCACGAAACCGGACGCCGGCGTGATGGTGCCGAGCCCGGCGACCATGCCCGTGACGATGCCCAGCACGCTGGGCTTGCCAAAGCGTACCCACTCCTGCGCCATCCAGGCGATGCAGCCGGCGGCGGCAGCCGTGTGCGTCACCAGCATGGCCATGCCGGCGGAACCATTGGCCGCCAGGGCGCTGCCCGCATTGAACCCGAACCAGCCCACCCAGAGCATGCCGGCCCCGGTCACGGTGGCCGGCAGGTTGTGGGGCGTCATGGCCTGGCTGGGAAAGCCGCGGCGGTTGCCGATCACCAGGGCCGCCACGAGGGCCGCCACGCCGGCGTTGATGTGGACCACGGCGCCGCCGGCGAAGTCGAGGAACTTCATCCGGGCAAGCCAGCCGCCTCCCCACACCCAGTGGGCGACGGGCAGGTAGACCAGCAGCAGCCACAGCGTCGAGAACAGCAGCATCGCGGCGAATCGCATCCGCTCCGCGAAGGCCCCCACGACCAGCGCCGGGGTGATGATGGCGAAGGTGAGCTGGAACATCGCGAATACGGTCTCGGGAATCGTGCCGGAGACGCTGTCCGGCGTGATACCCCTGAACAGCGCCTTGCCGAGGCCGCCTGTCCACGCCTGGGCTGAGCCGCCATCACCGAAGGCAAGGCTGTAGCCGACGAGCACCCAGACGATCGAGGTCACCGCCGCGATCGCAAAGCACTGCATGAGCACCGAGAGGACATTGCGACTCCGGACCAGGCCGCCGTAGAAGAGCGCGAGGCCCGGCAGGGTCATGAACAGTACCAGCGCGGTTGCCGCCAGCAGCCACGCCGTATCACCGCTGTTGATCACGTTGCCTCCCCCCTTCCCGCAGGAGCGCCTTCAGGCGCGACGGGCACCAGCTATCGCGCCTGAAGGCGCTCCTACAGCGCGTTGTCGCCGGTCTCGCCGGTGCGGATCCGCAGCGACTGGTGGAGGTCGGTGACGAAGATCTTGCCGTCGCCAACCTTGCCCGTGCGCGCAGCGTTGGTGATGGCCTCGATGACCCGCTCCACGAGGTCGTCGGCAACCGCAACCTCCACCTTGGACTTGGGGAGAAAATCCACCACGTACTCCGCGCCCCGGTACAGCTCCGTGTGGCCTCGCTGGCGCCCGAAGCCCTTGACCTCGGTGACGGTCATGCCATTGACTCCCACCTCGGACAGCGCGTTGCGCACGTCGTCGAGGCGGAATGGTTTGATGATGGCGGTAACAAGCTTCATGGACATTCCCTGCAGGGTTGGCGTCGGGGGCGATTCTAGCGCTGATGGACCCAGCGCAGGAGGGCGTTCTGGGCATCGAGGCCGCCGCCCCACGTGGCCTTTGGCCCGTTCACGACCATGACCACCACGTAATCGGCGCCAGACTCGCTGTGCACGAAGCCGGCGATGGACGTCACCCCGTTGAGCGTGCCGGTCTTGAGGTGCATGTCGCCGGCCACGGGGTCCCGGAGGAAGCGCTTCCGGGTGGTGCCGTCGAGGCCGGCTATGGACATGGAGGCCTGGAATTCCGGCTGGAAGGGACTCTGGTGGGCCGCCAGCAGCAGCCGGCCCAGGCTGATGGCGGAGATCCGGGTCTCGCGGGACAGCCCTGCGCCATTGCCCAGCTTCAGCTCCGGAAAGTTCAGCCCCCGGGACGACAGCGCCGCCAGCGTGGCCTGCTCGCCCTTGTCGAGGGTACCGGGTGGACCGAACTTCTCCGCCCCGAGGGTCAGGAACATCTGACGGGTCATCACGTTGTTGCTGAACTTGTTGACCGACCGGATGACCTCCGCGAGCGGCGGTGACTGGAAGACGACGAGGGGCGTCTTGCCGGCAGGCACCTGGCCCTGGCGCACCCCGCCGATGATCCGGCCGCCCTGCTCCTCCCAGAGCCCCCGGAACGCGCCGTAGGCAAAGGCCGGGCCGTCCAGGATGGAGCGGAGAAGCTGGTATTCCGCGCACCTGCTGGCCAGCGCACCGGAGAACGTCACGCGCGGCCGGGAAGGCGCGCTCCCGACGACCATGCTGATGCCGCTCTTCGCCGAACCGCAGCCCCCGCTGACGAGCCGCATGTTGTTCTGGACCTCCAGGTTGGCGAGCACGGGATCGGCGAGGATTTCCACGCGGCCGCGCGCGGCATCGGGCCGGAACGTGAAATTCACGGCCTGGAAGTTCACCAGCAACGCATCCGGCAGGGCGTTGTACGCGCGGTAGGCCTGGCCGTCGAAGGCGCCGGGATCCAGTTCCTCCCGGGCGAACCAGGAGTTGTCGATGACCAGGTCGCCATCGATCTCGCGCAGGCCCCGGTTGCGCAGCTCGCGCTGCAGGAGCCAGAGGCGCTCGGTGACCAGGTAGGGATCCCCGTAGCCCTTGAGCAGCAGGTCGCCCGCCAGGGTCCCGCCGTCCATCCGCCCGTCCACGTAGGCTTCGGTGCGCCACTGGTAGGCGGGACCCAGGGCTTCCAGGGCCGCAAACGTGGTGACCAGCTTGATCACCGACGCCGGGTTGCGCGGCACGTCCGGATTGAAGATGAGGAGCGGCTCATTGGCCCCAACGCGCTGGACGAAGGCGCTGACCGATGCTTCCGGCAGCTTGCGCTGGACCAGGACCCGGTTCACCGTCGCCGGCAGCGACGTCTGGGGCTCCGCGTGCGCGGGCAGGCAGTGCGCCAACAGCAGGACGCAGGCCAGTATGCAGCGATTCCGTTCCCTGCAGGGCATGGTGCAGTGCTGTTCCCGGGCAATGCCGCGGAGACCGCCTCCCCGGCGCGCGTGATTGTGCCGGAACGGCGCCCGGTCGTCAGCGCCTCCCGAGGATTTCCCAGCCGGCAGACTCGGCCTCGGCGCGGAGGGCCGTGTCCGGGCGGACCGCAACCGGATGAGCCGCCAGGCGCAGCAGCGGCAGGTCGTGGACGGAATCGCCGTAGGCGAACACGTCCGTGGCAGGCACGTGAAGCTCGGCGCAGAGCGCCTTGACCAGCTCGGGCTTCCCTGCACCGAAAGGATGGCGCAGGGGCGGCAGCGCCAGGAACCGGCCGGCAGCCGCCGCGCAGAGCGTGCCAATGGCGCGTACGTTCCCCAGTTCCCGTGCCAGGGCGTCGGCCAGGAACTGGGGTGTGCCGGACAGCAGCACCACCGTGTCGCCCGCCGCCTGGTGCCTGCGCAGGCGCTCCAGGCAGGGCGCAAACCACCACCGGGGCGCCGAACGTCTCACCCAGCCGGACACCAGAGCTTCCACATCGGCGCACGGGAGCCCGGCGAGATATGCCTTGTCCTTCTTCCAGGTGTGCCGGCCGTACAGGGCAGCGTGCGCAGCGCCGAAGCGCGCGAAGGCCATGAGTTGTCCCGGGCCCAGCCAGCCACGCCGGAGGAGCTCGACGAACAACCGCTTCTCCGTGCTGGGTCCGGCGACCAGCGTGCCATCGACGTCGAATACGGCGAGGGCCAAGACGCGCAGTCAGCGCCCGGTTGATTCCGGACGAAGGAGGCTGCCGAGGATGGCCCGGCGCTCACTGTAGGCAAACTCGACGATGACCGGCAGGCCCCGGACGAGGCACAGCCCAACGGCACCGAGGACCAGCCAATCCCCGATCGCGATGCCGACCGGACCATAGTCAGCCCACAGGGCAGGCGCGATGACGGGCAGCGGCTGCAGGAACAGCAGCCAGCAGAACGCCGTGGCCTTGGCGACGGCGTACAGCGCCCGCATGAAACGACCGGCCACCAGCCACTTGCCGAGCGGGCTTTCCATCAGGGTGAAGGGGCTTGCCCCGCGGCTGGTCGTCTGGCTCGCCCGGATGGCGTCAACGATGGTCCCCCGCACGACGAACACGATGGGCACCCAGATGGGCACCAGCTGGAGGTGCGCCAGGACGATCCACATGGTGAGCTCGACGATGCGATCGCCGGCGATGTCGAACATGGCGCCGAACTGGCTCGTCTCGTTGCGCTTGCGGGCCACATAGCCGTCGAGCCCGTCGGTGACGAACACGAGGATCAGCAACGGCACATTGAACAGGTGGAACAGGCCGGGCGGCTGATAGGCAATGATCACCACCAGAATGAGCAGCAGAAGCCGGCTCAGGGTGATCAGGTTGGCCATGGCTAGAGTATACGAGCGGAAGTGACCCGTCAGCCGTGGCCCTGGCCCTCCCGGCCCGCGGCGGGACGCCGGATTTCCAGGGCTTTCATGCGATCGGCGAGGGTCGAGGGCCGCATGCCCAGCAGTTCGGCCGCACCGCCCTTGCCTGCGATTCGCCAGTGCGCCGCCTCCAGGGCGGCCACCAGGTTGGCCCGCTGCTGGTCCCGCATCCGGGCCTCGGTCAGGAACGGCCGGGCCTCGCCGGTTGCCCCGGGACCGGGGTGCGGGGCTGCCTGCGCCGCGCCGGCGTCCTGCCCGACGTCCTGCCGGGCAGGAAACGACCCGACGGGCAATGAGAGGTCCAGGCGCAGGTTGTCGGCAGTCGACAGGATGACGGCCCTCTCGATCACGTTCTTAAGCTCCCGCACGTTGCCCGGCCAGGCGTAGCGGCGCAGCGCATCCGCCTGGGACTGGGTGAGCTGGGGACAGGGACGCCCGAACTCCCTGCACACCTGCTCGAGGAAATGCACCGCGAGCTGCACCACGTCGTCGCCGCGCCGGCGCAGGGGCGGAACCTGCACGGGGAAGACGCTCAGGCGGTAGTACAGGTCTTCGCGGAATTCGCCGGCCTCGACCGCCTTCTCCAGGTCCTTGTTGGTCGCCGCGATCACGCGCACGTCGACCACGCGGGTGCTGTCGTCACCGACCCGCTCGAACTCCCGCTCCTGCAGGACCCGCAGCAGCTTGCCCTGCAGGGCGAGCGGGATCTCGCCGACTTCATCCAGGAAGATGGTGCCGCCGTCGGCCAGCTGGAAACGCCCGACCCGGTCCCGGTGCGCGCCCGTGAAGGCGCCCCGCACGTGGCCGAAGAATTCGCTCTCGAAGAGCTCGTGGGGGATGGAGGCGCAATTGACCTTCACCAACGGGCCGTTGGCCCGGCTGCTGCGCGTGTGGATGGCGTGGGCCACCAGTTCCTTGCCGGTGCCCGTCTCACCCACGATCAGCACATTGGCCGGCGTGCCGGCCACGGCCTCGATACGGGCGAGCATCGACTGCAGGGCCGGACTGCCGCCCACGATCCTGCCCAGGTTCATGGACACCCGCACTTCCTCGCGCAGGTAGTCCCGCTCGCGCTCGAGCTGCTCCTTCAGCCGGGCAATCTCGCCGTAGGCTTCCTTCAGCCGGGCTTCGGCCCGGTTGCGCTCGGTCACGTCCTTGGTGGCCACCAGGGTGCGGATCACCGCCTGGCGCGCATCCCTCTCCGTCCTGGAGGACAGCAGCACGTCACGGACCTCGCCGGCCTTGGTCACCACCTGCCGCGGGACGTTCCGGATGTCGCCCTCGCTGATGATCTCCCGCAGACGGCCGACGAGCGGCAGGCGGGAGGCGTCCGTCATGAACTCCAGGATGGAGCGGCCCAGGACTTCCTCCCGGGTGTAACCCAGCCTTTCGAGCCAGTGGTCGCTGACGTCGGTCAGCCGGCCCTCGGGGTCGATCGTGTGCAGCATGGCCGGGGTGGACTGGTAGAGATCCCGGTAGCGGCGTTCCAGGCGGGCCCGGTCGGAGATCTCCGTGAACAGCGAGAGCGAGTGCAGGAACTGGCCACCCTCGTCGTACTCCGCCGCACTGGTGACCAGCAATTCGAGCGCTGTCCCATCGGCAACCCGGAACTCCACGGGGACGTTGTCCAGCCGCCCGGTGCGGCGGAAGCAGGGGCGGAGCTCCTCGCGAATCCGCCGTGCGCCGTCCTCGGTGGCGATGTCCTCGGGGCGGGTGCCCCGGAGAGCCTCACGGGCATAGCCCGTGCGCCGGACCCAGGCATCACTGACGTCGATGAAGCAGCCCTCCGCGTCCAGCAGGGTCGCCATGACCGGAATGCGGCGGAACAGGATGAGATAGGGATCGCCGGGAGGCATGGGGAGAAACTACACGGTTTTCCGTGATCTTGTCTAACGGCTTTTCGGAGATCACGGTTTTTCGTGAGTTATTATCACGCTAAGTGTCTGATTTTTAGATTGGCAGCCCCTGGCACGACTCCTGCAATGAGTCCTGTATCAAGTGCTTATGCCGGGTTCCACGCCTGTTCGTCCCCCGACTTGGTGGTGCCCGGTGTCCGACTCCCCCCGGACGGCCTTGTAGCGACACGGCTCAGACCCCCCTCCGAGCCCTGTCCTGAGGAGCCCAGGCTGGCGCGTTCCGCGCGGGCCCAGGGCTCCTCTCTTTTTTTGCGGGCTTGAAAGCACGGCTCGCCGGTCCCAGATTGGCCATACTGGAGCCAGCCCCATGTCCGACCACGTCAGAGCTACCAGCCTCGCGACCTTCGAGCAGGATGTCCTCGCGGCGTCCCGGGAGCTGCCGGTGATCGTCGATTTCTGGGCCAGCTGGTGCGGCCCCTGCCGCAACCTGGCGCCCATCCTCGAGAACGTGGCACGTGCCTTCGCCGGCCGCGCCCGGGTGGTCAAGGTGGACACGGATGCCGAGCAGCAGCTCGCCAGCCGCTTCCAGATTCGCAGCATTCCGACGGTGCTGCTGTTCCGGGACGGCAAGGTGGCGAGCCAGTTCGTCGGCGTCCAGCCCGAACAGGCCATCAGCGACTGGTTGACGCCCTTCCTGGCGGCGGCGGCGGGCCCTGCCGAGGACTCGCCCGAGGCGCTGGCTGATCAGGCCCTGGCGGCGGGAGATGCCGCCGCGGCCCGCCGGCACCTGGAGGCCCTGCCGGCGGACCGCGCCGGCTCAGAGCGCGTCCGGTCCCTGCGGGCCCGGCTCGCCTTCGCCGACGAGCTGCCGGCCGTCGAGTCCGGCAAGGCCGATCTGGACGCGCTGTATGCCGAGGGACTGCGGGCCGCGGTGGCGGGCGCCTATCTGCGGGCCGCCGAGGCCTTCCTGACCCTGACGGTGCGCAGCCGGGCCTACCGTGAGGACGCGGGTCGCCTGGCGCTGTTGCAGTTGTTCGAGATCGTCGGCCCTGGTGACGCGCTGGCGCAGGACTACCGGCGCCGGCTGGGCCAGGCACTCCACTAGCGCGGGCCGCCGAACCAGCGCCCCTTGATGCGCGCGTAATGGCCGCGCAGCTGCTCGCGGCCTTCCACCGTAATGCCGTGCCGGACCTTGCCGAGCCACAGCTTCGCCCAGGTGAATTCGATGGCGAGGATCGCCAGCCCCAGCATGATGATCGCCACGCCGGGGCCAGGGGTTACGAGCATGATGATCCCGCCGAGCAGCACGGTCCCGCCGATCACCGCGACGACGATGCGCCGGGCGAGCCTGTAACCGACTTCCCCGAACCTCCGGATCACCGGGCGAGATTCTCCTTGAGGAAAGCCGTGGTGAGGCGCCAGGCATCCTGCGCGGCGCGGGGCTCGTAGACGGTGCCCGACGGGTTGGCGAATCCGTGGTCGGCGCCTTCGTACATGTGGATTTCCACGTCCTTCCCGAGCCGCTGCATGGTGGCCTCGAAGGCCGTGACCGTGGGCGCCGGGACGACCCGGTCCTTCGACGCGAACAGCCCCAGGATGGGCATCTGCAGGCGGGCAAGCTCCGCCTCGTCGGCCTTCACGGTGCCGTAATAGATGACGGTCGCGTCCACCTGGTCGGGGAGGAGCAGCGCGGTGCGCAGCGACCAGCGGCCACCGAGGCACCAGCCGATGGTGCCGATGCGTGGCGCCTTCTCGACCTTGTCGAGGTAAGCGTAGGCTGCCCGCAGGTTCGCCTCCGCGGGTCCCGGATTGGCGGTCAGCTGCTGGCTCAGCTTCATGGCCTCGGGCGGCTGCGTGGCGGTCTTCCCGCCGTAGAGGTCCACCGCGAGGACCACATAGCCCTCCGCCGCGAGGCGGGCCGCCTCGTCGCGGACGTTGTCGTTCAGGCCCCACCATTCGTGGATCACGATGAGGCCGGGGAGACGACCTC
>CAZTGY010000044.1:0-5437 GCA_964613445.1 uncultured Chromatiaceae bacterium
CGCCGCCCCCCCCGGCGCCCCCTCACCCGGGGGGGGCCCGCCTCACGCCGCTCCTACAGGTCTGCCGGGACCAGGGGATCGCCATGGATATTCATGGCCTTGGACCCGTCCACGGCGGCAAATACCCGGCCCACGGACTTCGGGCTGTTCAGTGCCTGCCAGACCGTGTCGCCCAGGTCCGTCCGGTTTATGTAACCCACCACGAAGGGGCTCTCCACGAGGATGGCAGCCCCGCGGGACGGGCGGCCGTGCATTCCGCCGGAGCGGACGATGGTCCAGGCCATGGACGTGGCCCGCAGCCGCTTCTCGGCCCAGTCCTTGGCCCGGATCGACTTGCCCGCGAAGGCCTTGACGAAGGGGTCGAGGACGACCGCGCTGTCGCCGCAGCCGATGGATGTGGTGAGCAGGAAGCGGGGCACGCCGGCGGTGCTCGAGGCATCGATGACGTTGATGTTGCCCTGGCTGTTGAGCTGGGGGGTGCCGCCGATGAAGCAGACGACCTCGAGACGGGTCGCGTCGAGGTTCCGGAACACGGCGTCTGCTTCCTCGCGCCGGGATGGATCAGCAACCGCTGCCTCGGCGCCGAGGCGTTCGATCATGCTGCGATCCCGGTCCCGGGAAACGACTCCGAGGACGGCGCGGCCGTAACGGCGACCCAGCTGGACGAGCCGGTAGCCCGTGTCGGAGTCGGCGCCAAATACGACCAGGGCCGGCGGACTGGGGGCGGGGGTGGTCACGCCCCGATAGTGGCAGAGTCCGGGTCGCGCGTGAACGCGCTCCTACACCCCCGTCACACGTTGAAGCGGAAGTGGACCACGTCGCCTTCGTGCATGACGTAATCCTTGCCCTCCAGGCGCAGCCGGCCGGCCTCCTTCGCTCCCTGCTCCCCCTTGCCGGTGATGTAGTCGGCAAAGGCGATGACCTCGGCACGGATGAAGCCCTTCTCGAAATCCGTGTGGATCACGCCGGCAGCCTGCGGCGCGGTGGCGCCGACGTGGACCGTCCAGGCGCGGGTCTCCTTCGGGCCGGCCGTGAAGTAGGTCTGCAGGCCCAGCAGCCGGTAGCCCGCCAGGATCACGCGGTTCAGGCCGGGCTCCGTGAGCTTGAGGTCGTCGAGGAACGCCTGCTTGTCGGCATCGTCGAGCTGGGCGATCTCAGCCTCTATGGCGGCGCACACCACGACGACTTCCGCGCCATCCGTCTTTGCGTGGGCGCGGACCTTGTCCACGAAGGCATTGCCGCCGAGGCCCTTCTCGTCCACGTTGGCCACGTACATCACGGGCTTGGCGGTGAGCAGGAACATCTCCGCGATGGCCTGCCGGTGCTCGTCGGGCACGGGGAAGGTACGCGCCGGCTTGCCGCCGTCCAGGTGGGCACGGAGCTTCTGCAGCAGGTCGCGCCGTGCGATGTCTTCCTTCTTGCCCGCCTTGGCTGCCTTCTCGGCCTTCTCGGCCGCCTTCTCGACACCGGCGAGGTCCGCCAGCAGCAGCTCGGTGTTGATGACCTCGATGTCGTGGATCGGATCGATGCGGCCGGCGACGTGCACCACGTCGTCGTTCTCGAAGCAGCGCACCACGTGGGCGATCGCGTGGGTCTCGCGGATGTTGGCCAGGAACTTGTTGCCCAGCCCCTCGCCCTTCGACGCGCCCGCCACCAGGCCCGCGATGTCCACGAATTCCACCGTGGCCGGCAGGATCTTCTCGGAGCCCGCGATCGCGGCCAGCTGCTGCAGCCGTGCATCGGGCACGGGCACCACCCCCACGTTGGGATCGATCGTGCAGAAGGGATAGTTTTCGGCGGCGATGCCCGCCGCCGTCAGCGCATTGAAGAGCGTGGACTTGCCGACATTGGGCAAGCCGACGATGCCGCATTGGATGGCCATGGAGGGGAACCGGGACGGGAAAGGGGCGCCATCATACCGGCTTCGCCCGCGTCGATCCCCTCAGCGTCGCTCCGACCGGTCGCTGCCGTGGCTCCGCATGCGGGACTGGTTCGCTGCGGGCACCGACGGGCCGTCGCGGGGCCCCGACCGGTTGCCCCAGCCACCGCCCGGGGGTAGCCGTGCGCCAGGCTCGGGCCGGGAGTCCCGGGAGTCGGCGCGCGACGGCGGCGCGGGCGCCGGCCGCCGGAGTTCCACGGGCGGCGACGGGCGATAGCCGGGGGACGTGGACCGGTGCGGCTCCGGGCTCTGAGTGTCGCCGGCGGCGGGGGGCGACGTGCCCGGTGCCGGACGCCGGACGTCACGGGTGGGGGCGCGGCTGTCGTTCCGGACGTCGGGGCGCGTGGGTGCCCGCGACCCGGGACTTGGCCCGCGCTGTCGCTGCAGTTCGGGCGCCGGCCGCCACTGCCGGTTCTCGCGGGCCTGCCAGCCGTCCTTCGTCAGCCGGTAGGGAATGCCCTCCCGGTCCACGTACACGTTGTTCGGCAGACGGCCGGTCGGCCGGGGCACGGGCTGGATGGTGCGCCGTTCGCCGGAGCGTGACTCTGGCCGTGACTCCGGCCGTGACTCTGGCCGCGATCCCGGCCGGGCATAGAGGTTGTTCGCCGGGCGCGGGCGGGCCGAGGGCCGCCCGCCGATGCCGGGTAGCGACCCGATCCGGGTGCGATCGGGCGGACGGAAATCGCGACGAGGTCCGCGATCGGAATAGTGCGGCGGAGCCGGGCGATAGCCCCCCGGACCGAACCAGCCACCCGTGTGCTGCCCCGCCCAGAAGCCCGTGTTGTACCCGGTCCAATAGCCGTTCCGGTACCCGCTGCCGTAGCCGTAAGGGTAGCCATAGGAACTGCCATGGCCCCAGCCAGTCCAGGCACCGCCCCAGCCGTAGGAGAAGCTGAGCCACCCGGCGCTCCAGCTCATGCCGTAGCCCCAGCCGTACCAGGGGTCGTAGTGCATGTGGAAGCCCCAGGTGCTCGGGCGGGGGTAGTAGTACGCCGGGCCCACCCAGGGCCGGTAGTGGTAGCCCGTGCCGTAGACGATCGCGCCGCGGTACGGGAACGCCCAGGTGTAGCCGGGCAGGTAACCGACGTAGACGATGTCCGGCGTGTAGTCGTAGATGTACACGTACTTCACGTTGTAGGCGGGACTGCTCGCCGGGATGTCCTCGACCTCCTCGGGCCGCGAGTCGGCCACCGCCCAGGGGCCATAGGCTGATTCAGACACGTACCAGACGCCCTGGTCCACGGCGTAGTAGCGGTCCCGGACCTTCAGCACCTGGGCCGTGGTGTTCCGCGCGTAGAGCAGCGACGTGCCGGGAATCCGCTCGAACTGCGGAGCGCCGTCGTAGGTCACGTCCAGGTCCGCATCCCCGCGCCGGACTGCCGAGGTCTGCGGGATCATCGTGTCCATGACGGCGTCCTTGGCCTCGTCCGTGCCGGGGACGTGGGCCAGCACCTCGGCCTTGTCCGACTTCTCCGGGACAGCGGCGAAGGCCTTCGGCACCTTCGCGGGATCCACGTAGGTCCAGGGGCCCGTGAGGGCGCTGGAGCGATACCAGCGGCCGGAGAGCACCACGTAGTAGCGCTTCGTCGGCACTTCGAGGAAGAGATCGCTGCCGGTGTTGGTGACGTAGAGCATCTCGTCGCCCACCAGCGGGCTGTACCGCGGCGGGCCGTCGGTCGAGATGAGCTCGGACGGCCGGGTGCTCACGATGATCTCGGCCTGGCGCAGCTGCTCCCGCGGCACGCCCTCCCCCGCATCCAGCGGCGACTCGCCGGCGCCCTGGCCGGCGCCCTGGCCGGCGCGAGAGGCAAAGAGCTTCGCGATCCCGGCCGGCGCCGCGTCGCGGGACGACCAGGGCCCCCGGACGAGATCGCGGGTGGTGAACCAGACTTCCGAGCCGTACAGCCAGTACTGCCGCGAGGCCGGGTCGAAGGCGATGGGGAACGGCGTGTTGATGACACGCTGGTAGGGCGTGTCCTTGATGGGCTGCAGCTTCGGCTCGCCATCGAGCGTCACGAGGATCGCCGGCCGGTCGCGATAGATGATCTCTGGCGGATCGTTGCGGAAGCCCGGGTCCCCCGCACCACCCTCGGCCTCGAGGCCGGCCCGCAGCTCGGCGAGCGAGAGATTGAGGTCCCAGGTGGGGGCGGCCCGCTCGATCAGGGCGGTGAGGTCCTTGACCTCCTGCTCGGTCGCATCGGGAAACCGCGCCCGCTCGACCATGAAGGTCCCGAAGCGGGCCGTGTCCTCGTCCCGGTCCACGTCGAGGGTGGCAGCGACCCAGAGCGCGCCGAACTCGGGGGGCATCTCCGGCCGCTGGATGGCGACGGCGATCCGGGCACGGGTCTCGATGCCATCGAGGGAATCGAACTGGGGCTGGTAGAGGACGATCGTGGCGGTGCCCGACCGGACCTCCCGGGGCCAGTCGGCGTCCGCCGCGGCCAGGGCCCCGGCCCACGACCCGATGATTGCAGTGAGGCAGAGTGCGGCGGAATGGATAGCGCGGCTGGCGGCCATGGGACACCTCTCCATGGCCGGTACTCTAGACCCCGAAACCTGAACGAAACCTGCAAATTCCGGCTACCGGCCTTTGCTAGGATTGCAGCCGTGTTGCATAAGCTGTGACCGGTTCCAGGAATCCTCGCCATGCTCGAGACCTCCATTGCCGGCAGCCTGCCGCGCCCCGACTGGCTTGCCGAGCCGGAAACGCTGAAGGGCGCCTGGAAGCTGTCCGGCCAGGCCCTGGAAGACGGCAAGCGCCGGGCCGCCGCCGACTGGCTGCGCCACCAGGAAGATGCGGGCATCCAGATCGTCACCAACGGGGAAGTCTTCCGCACGCATTTCGTCCACGGCTTCCTCGAAGGCCTCACCGGGATCGACTGGCAGAAGATGACGCGGATGGGCATCCGCAACAATCGCTACGAGCTCGACGTGCCGACGGTGACGGGGCCCCTCTCCCGCCCCCTTCCGGTCCACCTGGAAGAAGTGCAGTTCAGCCGCGCCCAGACGAAGGCGAAGTTCAAGTTCACGCTGCCGGGGCCCATGACCATCTGCGACACGATCGCCGACGGCTACTACGGCAGCCGGCCGCAGATGGCGCTGGCCTTCGCCGACATCCTGAACGCCGAAGCGAAGGAGCTCGAGGCAGCTGGTGTCGACGTGATCCAGTTCGACGAGCCCGCCTTCAACGTCTTCATGAGTGAGGTGAAGGACTGGGGCATCGAGGCGCTGCACCGGGCCATCGACGGCCTGAAGTGCACGACCGCCGTGCACATCTGCTACGGCTACGGCATCCAGGCAAACCTGGACTGGAAGAAGTCCTTGGGGCAAGAGTGGCGCCAGTACGAGGAGATCTTCCCGGCGCTGAATGCCAGCCGCATCGACCAGGTCTCGCTGGAGTGCGCCGGATCCAACGTGCCGCTGTCCCTGCTCCGGCTGCTGCCCGACAAGCAGCTCATGGTGGGTGCGATCCAGGTCACCGGCGACCGGGTCGAATCC